>VBII01000317.1 GCA_005887735.1 Chloroflexota bacterium | reverse complement strand
GGTGGAAGCATTCTCGATCGCCGCGCGAAGCGCTTTCGGCGTCTTACCGGAAAACTCCGTGAAGGCGCGGCCCACCGCGTCGAGGATGTGGGCGTCTGAGCCGCCCAGCTCCGCCGAGCCAAGTCCAACGCTCATCCGGCGGGCCAGGTGATTGAAGACGTAGAAGCCGGGCGTTGCGTTCTCCACCTCGATCGCATCGAAGTCGAGCTCCGCCGCAAGCCACCCAACACCGTGGACCGGCGCCGTGGGCGTCCTTCTCTGAGTCCGCCAGAAAGGATGCACGGCAACCGCGAGGCCGCCCTGCTCGTGGATCGCGTGCACCGTCGCCGCGGCTGACATTCCGGGCCGGATCCGCCGCTCGAGGAACAGGCCCACGATGTGCCCGTTACGGCTCGAGACCTCTTCCCCGATGACGACATGCAACTTCGAAAACTTGGCCGCGTAGTCGGCGGCGCGAAGTGCGCCTTCGATCGTATCGTGGTCTGTGATCGCGATCACATCCAGCCCTGCCGCGCGCGCATGATCGACCAGTTCGTGAGGCTCCGGCCAGCCGTCGCTGGCCGTCGTGTGCATGTGCAGGTCGGCTCGACCCCGAGCGGGCATGGGTGTGCATCCTACCGCCGCCGGGCTTACCATCGACCTGCTAAAGCGAGCCTCTGGGGAAAAGAAAGGTGGAGGTGGCCGTTGTGGAAGGCTTGATGCAGGACTACGAGCTGAGTCTCCAGCACGTCCTGTGGCGGATTGAGCGACTGCACCAGAAGAAAGAGGTGGTCACCAAGCGCGATGAAGGGATTCACCGCACCACCTATGGCGAGATGGTGCCCCGCATCAATCGCCTGGCCGGTGCGCTGAAGCGGCTGGGCGTCAAACCCGGAGACCGCGTGGCCACTCTCGCCTGGAACACCAGCCGGCACCTCGAGCTCTACTACGCCGTCCCCTGCATGGGGGCTGTCCTGCACACCTTGAACCTGCGCCTGTTTCCTCAGCATCTCGAATTCATAGTCAATGACGCGGAGGACAAGGTTTTATTTGTCGATCAGTCGCTTCTTCCGCTGCTGAAGCCGCTTGCCGGCAAGATCCCGAGCATCAAGACGATGGTCCTGATTGGCGACGGTGCGCCCGCCGCGATGGCCGGCAAGGACAACGGCATTGCGGACATGCTGGACTACGAGACCCTGCTCGCCGCCGAGAGTGAGAACTACCCCTGGCCGAAGCTCTCGGAGCGCATGGCCGCCGCCATGTGCTACACGTCCGGCACCACCGGCAACCCGAAGGGGGTCGTCTACTCCCACCGCTCGCAGTTCATCCACACGATGGGCGTGCTGCAGGGGGACAGCCTTGGCCTGACAGAAAAGGACGCGCTGCTGCCCGTCGTCCCCATGTTTCACGCCAACAGCTGGGGCCTTCCCTACGCCGCCGGGATGGCCGGAACGAAGGTTGTGTTCGCGGGTCGCTTTTCGGCCGATGCGAAATCGATCGTCGAGATGGCGGAGCAGGAAGAGGTGACCTTCCTGGCGGGCGTGCCGACGGTCTGGATCGGGCTCGCCGCCTACCTCAAGGAGAGCGGAAAGCGGCTGCCGAAGGTCCGCACGGTCGTCTGCGGCGGGTCGGCCATCCCTCGCTCCCTGATGGAGACCATGGACGGCCTCGGCCTGCGCATGCTGCACGCGTGGGGCATGACCGAGACATCGCCGCTCGGCTCAGTGGCGCGGGTCCCTGCGGGTTCCGACCCTGATGAGGAGCTGCGCCTGCGTCTTACGCAGGGACGCGTGGGCGCCGGGGTCGAAATCCGCATCACCGATCCTGTATCGGGCGAGGAGCTGCCCTGGGACGGCACTGCGTTCGGCGAGATCCAGGTCCGCGGGCCGTGGATCGCCCGCGGATATCACAACGGCTACGACCCGGGCAAGCTCACCGAGGACGGCTGGTTCCGCACCGGTGACGTGGCCAAGATCGACGCCGACGGCTACATCCAGATCGTCGACCGGACCAAGGACGTGATCAAGTCGGGCGGCGAGTGGATCTCGTCAGTGGAGCTCGAGAACGCGGTCATGGCACATCCCAAGATCGTCGAGGCCGCCGTGATCGGCCTCCCCCACCCTAAGTGGGACGAGCGGCCGGTCGTCTACGCCGTGGCCAAACCCGAGTTCAAGGGCCAGGTCACCCAGGAAGAGGTGATCGAGTTCCTCAAGGACAAGGTCGCCAAGTGGTGGCTGCCCGACGAGGTGAGGTTCATCGACGAGGTGCCCAAGACTTCGGTCGGCAAGTTCGACAAGAAGGTGCTGCGCGCCAGCGCGGTGCCAATCAGCGAAGGGGCGACGCAGGCGGTGCTCGCGACAAGTTCCACTTCAAGTGGGACAACTCGCTCGAGCCCGCGGTCGAGATCGACCCTGGTGACGTGGTGCACTTCGACACCGAGGAGGTGACGGCCGGCCAGCTCCAGAAGGGCGACCCGGCATCGCGCCTCGGCACGCTCGACTTCGACCGTCTGTACCCGCTTGGTGGACCTGTCCACATCCGAGGCGCGGAGCCGGGCGACGCGCTCGAGGTCGAGATCCTGGCTCTCCGGCCGGGGTCGTGGGGCTGGGCGGCCCTTCTCCCAGGGCTCGGCTTGCTGGCCTCCGATTTCCCCGACCCTTACGTACGCTACTTCGACCTTGGCGATCGGACGTCGGCCGAGCTGCGCAACGACGTGCACATCCCGATCGCGCCCTTCTGCGGCACGATGGGCGTCGCCACCGACGAGCCGGGCCGGCATGACGTCCTGCCGCCGACCAAGGGCGCCGGCAACATCGACACCCGGCACCTGACGGCGGGGACAAAGCTTTACCTGCCGGTCTACGTGCCGGGCGCCCTGTTTTCTGCGGGCGACTGCCACGCGGCGCAGGGAGACGGGGAAGTCTGCGTTACGCCACGCCCCTGGAGCTACCACTTCGTGACTCCCGCCGCGCCTCTCCAGCCGCGCAGCGACGCCGCCGGATACCACTCGGTTTGCGCCCTTGGCCCCGACCTGATGGAGAACGCGCGCAATGCGGTGCGGTACACCATCGATTGGCTGCAGGCCGACCACGGATTGAGCCGCGAGGACGCGTACATCCTGTGCAGCCTGGCCGGGGACCTGCGGATCAGCCAGATCGTCGACCAGCCCAACTGGGGAGTCTCGTTCTACCTGCCTTTGAGCGTCTTCAGCTAGCGGACCTCCCCACCCTAGCCCTCCCCGGCGAGCGGGGAGGGGAAATCCGGTCTTGTCCGGCATACTGACAACCCCATAGACGCCAAGGTGAGCACAACACAGTTAGGGCGCTACCCGATCGAAGCCGAGCTGGGGCGTGGCGCCATGGGAGTGGTCTACCGCTCCACGCATCCGCGGCTCGAGATCCCGGTCGCGATCAAAGTCCTCAGCGACCAGTACTCGAGCGACCCGAGCTTCCGCCAGCGCTTCCACCGCGAGGCCGCCACCGTCGCCGCCCTCAACCACCCGGGCATCGTCCGCGTCTACGACTTCGACGAGGACGGACCTGTCCTGTTCATCGTCATGGAGTGGGTGGACGGACGGTCGATGCGGTCGTGGCTCGATG
>VBII01000316.1:5609-8323 GCA_005887735.1 Chloroflexota bacterium | reverse complement strand
GGCTGCCGCGGACCCCGCGTCCAGCTTCGCCTGGAGGCTTTTCTTCTCGCCCGCGTTCAGCCCGGGCAGGTTCTGCACCACGCCCGCGATCGCGCTCAGCGCCGCCGGCGTGCTCAGCACCTTGATGGTGGTGGTGGCGGTGGTGACTCCGCCCTCACCGTCGCTCACCTGGAACGTGACGGGGTAGTTCCCAGGGCCGGTGTAGAAGTGCGTCGCCTTCTGGCCGCTACCCGTGATTCCGTCGCCGAAGTTCCAGGTGAAGGTGTATGCGTCAGCGGTGTCCGCGTCGCTGAACGTTCCCCTGAACGTCAGATTCTGGTCGGCTGCGATGAACAGCGGCAGGGGCTGCGTCACCCCGATGCTGACCGCCGTCGGCGCGACGTTGGTCGCGGTCACTGTCATCGAGGTGCTGTCGGACTGGCCGCTGTCGTCCTTCACCCCGAAGGTGACGTAATAGCTTCCGTCGTCGTCGGGCGTGAAGCTGAAAGCTGTGCCCGATCCAGTGGTGAAGGGATTGCCGTTCTTCAAGACGGTCCAGGTGTACAAAGCCGACCCTTGGTCCGTGGCATTGGGAATCGTCGCTCCGCCGGTGAAGGGAACAGCCGTGCCTTCAGGGACGACCAGCGGGTCGGTGAGGATCTGCGCCGTGGGCTTGACCATGGTGACATCGAGCGTGAAGGGGGCCGAGTTGGTGTTGCCCTGGCCGTCCTTGGCTGTGATGACGACTGTCTGGCCGCCCTCGTCTGGCCCGGGCTGCTGCATCCACGACCAGGTGCCGTTCGTGCAGGCCGAGACCGTGCCCGACGACGCTGAAAGGGTCACCGCGTCCGAGCAGGTTCCGGAGTTCGTCGCAACCGTGCCTTCGGGCACGCTGAACGCAGTCTTGTTCACCGCCACGTTGTGCCCTGAGCTGGTGGAAACCCACTCCTCGAAGCCCATGTCCAGATGGCTGGTGTTGATCGTCCAGTTACGGCCAAGGACGTATGCGCTGCCTCCGTCGTAGAGACTCGATGAGCCGCTGTCGTACCAGGTGAAGTTTCCGACGACGACCTCGACCACGATCGCGTACTTGATGCCGGCGGTCACATGGACAGTCGGCTTGAACGTGAAGTCATGAAACGCCTTGCAGCAGTTGAGCGTGGTAGGGTTGCCGGCCGCTGCCGTGTTCGGCACAATCCCTGCTGGAAGGCCGTCCGACCCGACGTCGTGAATCGTCACGCTGACAGCACCGCCGTAGCCGCCGGGAGCCTCCCCCTGCAGCGAGACCCTGTCGATCTGTCCTGTGACCTTCGGGGTGAAGGTTTGCGCGAGATCGGGAAGGTTGCTCTGGAAGCTCCGAGGAGTCTGCATGATCAGAGACTGGTCAATTGCGTCTCCGGCGGCATGCGCGGGGGCGGCAAAGGCCAGCGGCAGCGCCGCCGCGATCGCGGCTGCCACAGATCTCCTACCGACAACTTTCCTTAACGAAATCTTCACTTGACCCGATTGACGGGCCGGAAATCGAATTCCTGCGCCGCTTTGCGCTACTCGTAGCGGAGGGCGGCGACGGGGTCGAGACGGCTTGCGCGCAGGGCTGGAAAGAAGCCGCTCAAAGCGCTGAACAGCGTCGCGAGAGCCAGCGCGCCGAGGGCGAGCCACCACGTGATGCGGAACACCGAGAGGTCGAGCGGGATCCCCTGCCCGGCCGCGATGTTGTTAACGATCACGTTGCCGACCACGCCGACCAGGGCCGCGATCCCAAGCCCGACCGCGCCTCCAAGAAGCCCGATCATGCCCGCCTCCGCCATGAACATCCCGCGCACGTCAGCTGAGCGGGCGCCGAGCGCTTTCATGATCCCGATCTCTCGTGTGCGCTCGAGAACGGCGGTGTACATCGTGTTGGCGATCCCAAGGCAGGCCACGATCAGGGCGATGGCGGCCAGCCCCGACAGCCCGATCTCGAGGATCGTGATGAACTGGCTGAAGCCCTTCAGGAAGTCGCTGCTCGTCGTTGCCTGGTAGCCGAGGTCTTTGACCTCTTTGGCGACAGCGTCGACGCTGCCCGACGTTTGCGCGACGAGGGTGATGCTGCTGAACTCGTCAGCCGTCCACTGGTTGGCCTTCGCCATCTGGTCCCAATAGCCGGTCGCGGTCGCATAGGGCACGCTCATGAAGTAGGCGCCGCCGGTGCCGAAGTTGCCCGCGCTCGAAAGCACCCCGACGATGGCCAGCTCCAGCGGCAGGGAAGTCTTGGCCGGCTGCTGCCCGGAACCCGGCAGGTAGATGCCGGCGAACTGCCCGTGAAACGTGATCTTGTGACCGACCGCGGTCGACGGTGTGAAGCCGAGCTTGGTCGCGGTGTCCCCGCTGATCAGGACCTCGTCGGCAGTGTCGGACGATGGGAACTTGCCCGCGGCCAGGAACTTGGACAGCGCCTGGGGCGTCTCCGACAGCGGCGTGAACGAGGTCAGGTAGACATTCGACAGGTCGGACTGGCCGCCGCTCAAGGTGCCCTGGATCTCGAGGTTCCCGTACGCGTCCTTTACGTATGGCGGCGCGGCCATCCTGGCCAGCGCGGCGGAATCGAGGGGCTGGTGCTTGGTCGGATCGCTCAGGCCGAAGCTGTTGTCGCCGACCGAGACCTGGTTCAGCTGGCCCGTCACCGCGAAAGCGTTGTTCAACGAGTCCTGGACGCCGGTGGAGAAGGAAACGATGATGGCCATGGCGGCGATGCC
>VBII01000316.1:0-5558 GCA_005887735.1 Chloroflexota bacterium | reverse complement strand
CCGCCCGGGTCTTCCACGATGTTGCCGTTTCGCATCCGCACGATCCTGTTCGCGACGGAGGCGACTTCCGGGTCGTGGGTGACCATGACGACCGTTCCGCCGAGACCGTGCATCTCCTTGATCAGGTCGAGGACACCCTGGCCGGCTTCCTCGTCGAGGTTTCCTGTCGGCTCGTCGGCCAGGATGAGCCCGGGCCGGTTGGCCAGGGCACGCGCGACTGAAACGCGCTGCTGCTCACCGCCGGAGAGCCGGGTCGGCCGGAAGTTGACACGGTCCTTCAAACCGACCTTCTCGAGCAGGCGGCGACTTCGCTCGCGGCGCTGCGCCGCCGGGATGCCGCCGAGGGTCATGGGCAGCGCGACGTTGTCGAGCGCGCTCATGGTCGGGATCAGGTTGAAGCTCTGGAAGATCGTGCCCACGTGCTGGAGCCGGTAGTCGGCGAGCTGGCGATCGCGCATCTCGTTCAGCTTCCGGCCGCCGGCGACGATGGTGCCCTCGGTGGGCCGGTCCAGGCCGCCGATCAGCGAAAGCAGCGTCGACTTGCCGCAACCCGACGGACCCATGATCGCTATGAACTCGCCGGGCGCGATCGAGAGGGAAACGCCGCGCAGGGCCGTCACCGCGACCTCGCCCATCCGGTGCACGCGGACGACGTTGGTGAGCTCGATGCCGACTGGTTCCCCGAGCAGCTCGCCTGGCTCGGATTTCACCGGCGAGGGAGTGGCCGGTGGGACCTCTTCTTCTACTACTGCCATGTCAGGCGCACAGTCTACGGGCGCGGCGTTAAGCCTTCGGTGCGCGTCGCGATGCGCACGCCTGACGCCAGAGATGCGGATCCGGCGCACTTTTTCGCACGCCTGACGCCGGACGTGCGGAATTTTGGTGGGGGCCTGGTGCCGGCGCGGGGACTCGAACCCCGGACCCTCGGTTTAAAAGACCGCTGCTCTACCAGGCTGAGCTACGCCGGCGCTGGTACGAATTTAGGCCATCGGGCAGCGCCCACCTGGCTGCGCGTCCTCGGGCCGCGCATTTAGCGCGGACTTAAGCGCCGACCCGATGCTGTATTGTCCCGCCGCGATGAGCGTGGCGCGGACCGGTTGGTCGCAGGACGGCAACTGGTTTTGGGATGGCGAAAAATGGAATGACGCCCTCTCCCAGGATGGACAGTGGCGCTTCGACGGCAGCGCCTGGCTGGCGTTCGCGGGCCGGCGGACAACGATGCCGGACCAGCCGCTCTACCCGGCGACACCACCTCCGCCACCACCGCCGCCCGCGCCGGCCTGGGCCGGCTCGGCCGCAGCAGCCCCTCCCCCGCCTCCGCCTCCGCCACCGGGTGCTGTGCCCGCGGTCGCGATGCCGTCCTGGGTGGATCCGTCCGAGATCCAGCGCATCGAGCAAGAGAAACGCGAGCGGGCGATGCTCGCGGCCCAGCCGCCGGCGCCCGTTCCTGCGGCCCAGGACTGGCGATTGGTGGGCGAGCGGATGCAGTACAGCGACTACAGCCACAACCCGAACTACGCAAGCTGGCAGGTCGGCGGCACGAGCATCGTGATCTACATCGTCCTGCTCTGGCTCTGCGGACCCATCTCAGCGATCTTCGTCTGGATGACGGCTGGAGCCTTACGAGCAAGCTGATCACGACCTTCATCTCTCTCATCGGACTGGCGGTGGTGCTGCTGCTCGTGTTCGCAGCGCACTTCACACCGACGTCGGGCTGAGGCAGCCGCCAACCGCAACCGGAGCGTGCCTAGTAGCCTTCCCCCGGTGCGTAAGTCTGCCCGGCTGATCGCGCTGGTGCTGGCGGTTGCGGCCTGCACGCCCGGCGGCAACCCTGCCCCCACGCCCGAACCGCTCGCCGCCGACCAGACCCTCAGCTTTCCCATCGCCCAGGACGTGGCCGACCTCGACCCGGCGTTGATCTCGAACGGCGCCGACGTCGACATTCTCCGCAACGTGTTTTCGGGCCTTTACCGGTTCGACCCCAAGCTGCGAGAGGTGCCGGACCTGGCCGTGGGCCAACCGGTTGTCTCGGCGGACGGCCTGACCTATACCTTTCACCTGCGCCAGGATGGGCGCTTTTCCAACGGCGATCCCATCACGGCGGACGACTTCATCTACAGCTGGGACCGCGCCGCCGCCAAGCAGGGCGACTACGCCGGGCTGTTCGGCGTGATCGCCGGGTACACGGACGTCGCGTCGGGCAGGACGGCCCATATGAGCGGGCTGAGCAAGGTCGACGACTACACGCTCACCGTCACCCTGGCCAAGCGCGCCGCGTATTTTCTGACCGAGGCGGGCCTCTGGCCGTTCTGGGTCGTCGACCGGAAGGTCATCGCGTCGGCCGGCGACGCCACCTGGTTCAGCAAGCCCGACACCCTCATCGGCAGCGGCCCCTTTCGCCTGACCGCGCGGACCGCCGGCCAGTCGATGGACTTCGCGCCGGTGTCCGGTTGGTACGGCGGCAAGACCGGTTCGCTGACCCGAGTTCACGTCGAGGTCCTGGCCGACACTGCCGCGCAGGTCGCCCAGTACGAGTCCGGGGTTTTCAGCCTGATCGGTTTCGGTCGCCAGCCTCTTGCCCCCGCGGCGGCGACGCGGTACACGTCAGACGGGAAGCTGAAATACCAGCTGGCGTTGGTGCCGGTGGGGACTACGTTCTGGATCGGCTTCAACCTCAAGTCCGGTCCTTTCGCGAGCATCGACGGCGGACGCGCCGGACGGCGCGCCTTCAGCGAGGCCATCGATCGCAAGGCCCTGGCCGACGCAGTCTGCAACCAGAAGACGACGTGCGTCGCCGCCACCGGAGGCGTGATCAGCAAGGGCCTGCAGGGCTACCTGGGCGACGGGGCGGACTACAACGTGAAATTCGATGCCGGCACCGCCAAGACGGAGTACAAGGCGTGGGACCCGGACGGTTCGAAGGTCAAGGGGTTGACCTACACGTACGACACGAACGCTTTCAACAAGGCCGTGTGCGAGAACCTGGCTGCGCAGTGGAAAAAGAATCTCGCGGTCACCGTCGCGTGCGTCGAGATGGACCGCAAGACATTCTTCGACCAGCGCAACGGCGCGTGCGCGTACCCGATGTTCCGGCAGAGCTGGGCCGCCGACTATGACCATCCCCAGGACTGGTTCGACTACCTCTTCGTATCGAGCGCCGGCTCGTCCGGGTCGTGTTACTCGAACCCCAACCTCGACCAGGTCGTCGCAGCCGCGGACGCGACCCAGCCGGCCTCAGGAGCGGCCTATCGGGAGGGGGGTTTCATGCTCGTCAACGATTCGATCTTCGGTGGCCTGCTGTACGGAGTGCAGCAGTACCTGGTGCATCCCTCAAGCACTGACGGTCGCTAGGTGATCGCGGCGGTCGTCCCCAGGACATCGGGCGCCATCGTCGAAGCAAACGGTCCGTCCGGGTTGTCGATCAGCCAGACATGCAGCATCTGCGGCGTTGTCTTGTGGGTGCTGCCACGCGGACAGGATCCGCTCTTCTCGTTGGCGTTGGAGGAAGCATCGTCGACGAATGCGACCGCCATGCCCGTGACGTTGTCGAAGCAGATGTTGGAGTGCTGATGCCACACCGTCAGCGGTCCCCCGACCTGCGGGCCCGGCTCGAAGCTCCTGGGCATGATGTACATCGCACCGATCAGCACCGGGCCGCCCTTCGCGTTGAAGTAGATGAGCGACTGGACGTGCAGGGGATTCAGGACGTCCGCGTCGGTCAGGTAGGCCGGATTGACGTAATGCACGACCTGGTCGGCGGGCGGCTCCATCGGCTTGTAGCCGGCCGCGATGGCGGCGTTCAAGGCCGCATACCGGGCCACGGACGCCTTGGTGTCGGTGACCAGCTTGGCCGCGGCCGCGAGCTCCGCCTCGGTGGGCTGACGCACGAGGGCCGGGCTGGTGTGGTCGTGGGTCGCCGTCGTGGAATTGCTCGGGCCCGACCGCTCGACCGAAGCCGCCCATCCCGCGATGTCGCCGGAGACGACGAGCAAGGCAAGGGCGCCGGCGAGAAGGCCGCGGCGGACCCACACGCCATAGGGCAGCGACGTGTAGGCGGCCCCGACCACCCCGACCACCACCAGGCCGATGCCGATCCCGAGCAGGACGTGACCGGGGTTGCTGAGCGTGAAAATGCCCTCCCGGTGCGCCAGCGAGGGGTCTCGGGCGTGGAGGTAGGAGTCGAGCGACAGCCCGCTGAGCAGCGCCACGACCCCCAGCAGGCCCGCCGCCAGGAAGATGGCCGTCCGCCTCATTTGATCTCAATTCAAGCACCGAACCGACTCGATTTGTGATCTGAACTTGACTTCGGTGAAGCAAAGTTCAAAACTGAAGACGGAGTAGCGGGGCCATCGGAAGGTGGCAAATATCCGTCGCGGGCGCACTCTCGCCCCGCTCGAAGCGGGAAGAGGGCGATGGATGTCGTGGAGGGAGTCCTTCGGTGCGCCCTCCTCGAGCCGTGTTTCGTAGGAGGTGGTATGACGCGAATCGCAGTGTTTCGTTCCCTAGCCGTGGCGATGGGAGCAGTCTCGATGCTCGCGGCGTGTGGGCCGGGGAACCCCACGACATCGGAGAACCTGGCGTCTGACCAGACGCTCAGCTTCCCGATCGTCGACGACGTCGGCAACCTCGACCCAGGCACCATGTCGGCCGCGGTCGACATCGACATCTTCCGCAACACCTACTCCGGCCTGTACAAGTTCGACGACCAGCTGAACGAGGTCCCCGACATCGCGACGGGAGCGCCTCAGATCTCGAGCGACGGCCTGACCTACACCTTCAAGATGAAGAACAACGTCAAGTTCTCGAATGGCGATCCGGTCAAGGCCGACGACTTCATCTTCAGCTGGAACCGGGCCGCGGCCATTCAAGGCGACTATGCATCCGTCTTCCAGCCGGTGGCCGGCTATGACGACGTTGCCGCCGGCAAGGCAACGGAGATGTCCGGCCTGAAGAAAATCGACGACTACAGCTTTTCCGCGACGCTGTCCGCGCCAGCCGCTTACTGGTTCACGGAGGTCGCTCTCTGGACGGCCTGGGTCACCGACAAGAAGGTGGTCATGGCGGCCGGCAAGGCGACGGAATCCAACTGGGCCAGCGACCCTGCGACCGCGATCGGCACAGGATCGTTCAAGATGACGGCCCGAACGCCGAAGCAGTCAATCGACTTTGCGCCGGTGTCCAACTGGTGGGGCGGCTCCACAGGCGCCATCACCAAGGTCCACATCGAAGTGATCGCCGACCAAAAGTCATCCCTCACCAAGTACGAGTCAGGCAACTTCAGCCTGGTCGGCTTCGCCAACCAGAGCCTGGACCCCGACGACGTGGTCCGCTACAACTCAGACCCGCAGCTGAAGAAGCAGCTGCAGCTTCTGCCCTCAGCTCGCACCACGTGGATCGGCTTCAACTTCTGCGAGGGTGCCGGTAAGCCCTCCAAGAACTGCACCAGTGGCAACCCGTTTGCGGGTGACGCCGGCAAGCTAGGCCGGGAGGCCTTCAGCCTGGCGGTCGACCGCGACCAGCTCGTCGACATCGCGTGCTCCAAGGGCACCGCTTGCTTC
>VBII01000315.1 GCA_005887735.1 Chloroflexota bacterium | reverse complement strand
GTCTCGCCTGCCTACGTCAAGGGAGTCGGCGGCAACGCTCTCTACGACAACTACTGGACGGACGTGAAGATCCTTCAGCACTAAACCGTCCGATATCGACACAATTAGGGGGTCCGCCCGCGTGGCGGGCCCCCTTTGTCAATACGAAATAGGGAAGTGATGAGCGGATGAGAGGAACCCTCCTCTACATCGGGCAGCGGCTGGTCCTGATCGCGGTCACGACCGTCCTCGTGTCCTCGATCGTGTTCCTGCTCCTACATCAGATTCCCGGCAACGCCTTCCTGAACGAGACCCGCCAGACGCCACAGGCGCTTGCTGCCGAGCTGCACCGCTACGGCCTTGACCTGCCTTTGCAAAACCAGTACGTGAACTGGGTCCAGGGCGTCCTGCACGGCAACCTTGGCGAGTCACTCGTGAACCGCCAGGTGAAGATCACGCCGCTCCTCGTCAGGGAAACATCGGTCAGCGCCACGGTCGGATTCTTCGCGCTCCTCGTCACGGTCGGGCTCGGCCTCATCCTCGGAGTGCTTGCCGCGCTCAGGCAGAACACATGGGTCGACTACCTGGCCTCGAGCACAGCGGTCGTGGGCTACAGCATCCCGAGCTTCGTGATCGCGATCTTCGGCCTTTTGGTATTCGGCCACTACCTGTACCTCTGGACGCAAGGCACCTTCTATTACGTGCCCGGCTGGGGAAAGCTGGAGCAGATACCCGTGCCCGCGCTGGCTCTTGGTCTCCCCTATGCGAGCTACGTGGCCCGTCTGACCCGCGCAAGCATGCTCGAGACGATCCGAACGGATTACGTCAGGACGGCGTGGGCGAAGGGCCTGAAGGCTCGCGTGGTCGTGGTGAGGCATGCGCTGCGCAACGCGCTGATCCCGGAGGTGACGATCCTTGGCCCGCTCATCACCGGAATCATCACCGGCTCTGTCGTGATCGAGAACATCTTCGGCATCCCGGGGCTGGGCAAGGAATTCGTCACCAGCATTCTGGCCAGGGACTACAACATCGTGATCGGCGTCTTCACCTTCTACGCCGCCCTGGTCGGCCTGGCCAACCTCACTGTCGACGTGATCTATCCGATTCTTGACCCGAGGATTCGCTACTGATGGCCCAGGCCGCGCCGGTCATCCAGCCCGACCTCGAGCTCAGCTATGAGATGCCCGAGCAGGTCACCCTGCTCTCCGACGCCTGGCGACGCCTCAAGCGCAACCGACTGGCGCTCGTCGGAGCCGTCATCATCGGACTGCTCTTCGTCACCGCGCTTATCTCCATCGTCTGGACGCCGTATCCGACCTGGCTGCAGGCTGTTGGGCCCACCTATCAACCGCCCAGCGCGGCGCACCCGCTCGGTCTCGACCAGGCCGGCCGCGACATCCTGAGCCGGATCATGGGCGGTGCGCTGATCACGGTCCAGGTCGGCGTAGGTAGCGCGATCATCGTGAGCCTCATCGGCATCCCGCTGGGATTGCTGGCGGGCTTCTACCGCGGGAAGGTCGACACGGTGATCTCGTTTTTCATCAACATCTGGTACGGCATCCCCGACTTGCTTGTCGCCTTGATCTTGGTGTTCGTACTGTCGGACGCGCTGCACCTCATACCGCGCGGCGTCTTGGTCATCGTCATCGCGTTCTCGCTGACCCGCTGGATGGACGTGGCGCGACTGGTCCGCGGCCAGGCCCTCGCTCTCCGAGAAAGGGAGTTCGTGGAGGCCGCCCGCATGTCGGGCGCGCGCGACTTCGCCCTCC
>VBII01000314.1 GCA_005887735.1 Chloroflexota bacterium | reverse complement strand
TCGGAGGCCAGCGTCGTGCCGCCCTCCGCGCCCGGTAGATATGAGCGCTGCGTCTCCTCCTGTAGGCCGACGCCGGGCAGCTTCAGCGCCCGGAGGCGATCGGCCTTGGTCTTGGAGAAGCGCCTCGCGATGTACGCGAACTTCACGTTCGACTGGAGGATCGTCGTGACCGAGGCCCTGTCGACTCCGAGGACCGAGGCCAGGCCACTGGCGACGGTCTCCCGCTCGCCTGCGGTGATCTGGTCCGGCGAGACGAAGGCGGAGTAGACGGTGGTGTTGACCACGAGCTGGGTCAGGTTGCGGTCAAAGATCGCTCCGCGGAGGGCCGGCAGCTCGACGAACTCCCGGTACTGGGCCTGCGCCGCCAGGGCGAGGTGGCCATGCTCCGCGACCTGCCAGTAGGCAAGGCGAGACCAGACCATTCCGGCGAGCACGATCGCGATCGCGAGCATCGAGATGACGCGCAGGCGCGCGGAACCGACGCGTTCGACTTTCCCGGGGCGCTTTGACGACAGCGCCCTGGAGCTCATCTACTTCTTGGTTGACGCCATGACGTCGCGAGTTCCGCCCGCGCCGTTGAGGATCGCGGCGACCGCGCGCAGCCAGAGCGGGGTCGTGTCCGCGGGCGAGGCGCCGACCGGCGCGCCGAGGTCGATCGCGACCTGCCGGCCTGGAACGTAGCTCGACGGCACCACGCGCTGCATCCCGCTCTGCGCGGCCTGCTGCTGCACCTGGGCCGGCGCATGGAGGGTGACCTCCTGGTAGCGCAGCTGGTCCTGCTCGGCGATCAGTTGGCGCTGCTGGTCCTGGAGGCGCGAGATGTCGTAGGACGACTGCGTGATCTGGGCTGCGATCGCGAGGTAGAACAGCAGCCCGACGAGGACCGCGCCGACGCCGACGTAGGCATGGCCGAACACGCTCACGTGGAGCCGTTCGGCTGCGACCGCTCCGGCCACCTGGACGAAACCGCGCGTGCGCCGTCGCCGCCTCGGTGGGGCGGTGACGTGCGGCGCGGCGCCACTCGTGCCGAGGCGCCTTCGGGCCAGTATTCGGGTCGATGTCAAAGCGTTTGCCTCATTCATTACCTGGACGTGTGCTGCGTTTCCCCCTCTCCCCTTCATCCCTCTCCCCTGAGGGGAGAGGGAGCGATTCCTCTATCGACCCGGTGTAATGCCTGGTGGCCGGAGGGGTTAGACCGGCCACCAGGACTTGTGGTGTCACATTCGTTCCGCGACCCGGAGGCGGGCGGACCGGGCGCGGGGGTTGGCGGCCACCTCCCCTTCGGAGGGCCGCACGGGATGACGGGTGACGATGCGAAGGGTTGCCCGGTGGCCGCAGGTGCAGACTGGCTGCTGGGGTGGGCAGATGCAGTCTTTTGACTCGACGTTGAAGAATGACTTGACCAAGCGGTCTTCCAAGGAGTGGAAGCTGATCGTCGCCATACGACCACCGGGTTTGAGTGTCGAAAGAGCTGCTCTGAGTCCTGCCTCGATCTCGCCGAGCTCGTCGTTGACGGCAATTCGAATGCCCTGAAAAGTCCGGGTTGCCACGTGGATGTCGCGGGGCCAGGCCTTGCGCGGGATCGCAGCTTCGACGGCTTGAGCCAGATCGCGTGTGGTGCGGAGCGGGCGCCGCGCCACGATGAACTGTGCGACCCGGCGAGCCCAACGCTCCTCGCCGTATTGCTGGAGAATCCGCTCGATCTCGCCTACGTCGTACTTGTTGACGATCTCGGCGGCCGTGAGACTTGATGTCGGGTCCATCCGCATGTCGAGCGGCCCGTCGGAGCGGAAGCTGAATCCGCGCTCGGGATCGTCGATCTGGGTGCTGGAGAGACCAAAGTCGAAGAGGATCAGGTCGGCTGGGTTGAAACCGTGTTGGGTTGCGATCGAGCCAAGCTCGGAAAACGTGCCGTGGGTTACGACGACGGCGGGGTCAAATGGGGCCAGCGACTTCCGGCCGGCCTGCACCGCGGCGGGATCGCGGTCGATCCCCAGCAGCCGGCCGCCGGGTGTGATCCTCTCCAGGATCTGGCGGGCGTGGCCCGCCTGCCCGAGGGTGCAGTCGATCGCGACCGCCCCCGCTCGGGGCTGGAGCAGCTCTATTACCTCTTGTGAAAGTGCTGGTATGTGTGGGCTAATGCCCTGAAATTACCCTGTCAGCGAATTCGGTAAATCGCCCTGACGCGTCGGCGTTGTAACTGTCCCATCGGCCCTCGGGCCAGATTTCCACCCGCGAGCCCATCCCGATCACCACCACCGTCGACGGGGTTTCGATCCCCGCCAGGCGTCTCTGCTCGGGCTGCAGGCTGATCCGTCCCTGGCCGTCCGGCTCGAACGGGTCCGACATGGAATAGAGCGTGCGCGCGAGCGCGCGCTGGTCCGGACCCGGCAGCGGGGTCTTGAGTTGGTCGGCCAGCGCCGCCCACAGGTCCGGTGGATAGATAGCGAGAACGCTGTCCTGGCTCACCGAGACGAAGCTTCCCTCGCGCAGCTGCTTGCGAAACTGCGCCGGGATCGCCAGCCGTCCCTTGTCGTCCACCTTCACCCGATGTGCTCCGGTGAACACTCATCGGGCCTCCCAGAAGTTGAGCCTGCGCCGCTGACTGCGGGCGCAAAGGCTGCAGCCGCAGCCGTGAAGCTCGAGGGGCAGGCGGTTGCCTTGCTTGTCGAAGCGGTGGTTGACCCGGAGGTCATCCGCCCCATCGCGGCTGCGGGGAGAAGTGGCGTAGAGGAGGTGTATGGCGTGCATTACTTGGACGTAAGGTGCGACGTATGGGTCAATGTCTGTTGGGTTCACCACTTCTCCCCACTGATCACCGCGATTCGCCGCAGACAGTAACAACGCCGCTTAAGCCTGTCAATACCTTTACCACAACATCTAGATGCGCCAAAGCGCCCTCGAGAGGCAGTCGGCACACTATGTTGGGGCTCTGACTCAGATAGCCCCTACGGCTAGCCCCGGATGGTGATAGCGGCGAACATTAGTTTGGTAGTTCCCACGGCAGGCGACGAAAGACGGCTTACTTCTCTTTACCCGCTTCGCTTGAGCAGGCCGAGCCTCTTGGCCCGCTTTTCCGCCCACGAAAAGACCCACACGCTGCTCGGGATCATGACCGCGCCCATCGCCAGTAGGATCCCGATCGCAGGCAGCTCTTCGCGGATTCCGGCACCCTGCAGCAGGCTCTCCCGGATGCCCGCCAGGGCGTAGGTCAGCGGGCTGGCCGCCCCTGCCACCTGCATCGGCACGGGCAGCACGGTGAGTGGGTAGTAGACGCCGGAGACGAGCAGGAGAAAGCCTTGCAGCGCGATCGACATCTGCTCGCCCTTCTGTGGCGAGAGCAGAGGCAGTACCGACGTGAAGATGCTCAGGCCGATCAGCGGGACGGTAGACACCGCCAGCACCGCCAGCGCGCCCGCGAAGTTGGCGTGCGAGAAATCGAGGTTGAACATGAGCGTCGCGATCGCGAAGACCACCACGGTTCGGGCCAGGCCGTATCCGATCGCGAACAGGCAGATCCCCATCAGGTGCGTCACGCGACGCACGGGGGCCATGAACGTGTACTCGATGGTTCCCTCCCACCGTTCCCACGCAATCGCGTACGCGGCCTCCATGAAGACGAGCGACAGGTAGCCCCACAGCAACGCACCGACCAGGAGGTAGAGCTGGGCCCGGCGCAGGTCGAACGAACCGTTCGCCGCGCCCAGCGAGCCGAGCCCGGAGGCCAGGAAGCCGATCGACAGAACGCTGACCAGGCTGTAGAAGAGCCACACGACCTCCCACACCCAGTAGCGCTTGACGACGTGGAGCTGGCGCTCGGCAAAGCCGAAGAACGCGTTCAGCTCCCCGTGCTGGATGCCTGCACTCATGACGGCACCCCCGCTTCTTCTTCCTCTTCTTCAGCCTCGAGCGTCTTGCCCGTGAGGTGCATGAACACGTCCTCGAGCGTGCCGGCTTCGAACTGCCGGCACAGCTGCTCCGGGGTGCCGTCGGCCAGGACCCTGCCGCCGTCCATCATCAGCACCCGGTCGCAGAGCGCCGCCGCCTCATCCATGTCGTGCGTGCAGAGCAGGACCGTGATGTCCTGCCCGGCGCGCAGCTGCTCGAGCACGGTCTGCACCTCTTTCTTCGAGCGTGGGTCCAGCCCGGTCGTCGGCTCGTCCATCAGCAGCAATGAGGGTGCGGTGAGGAAGCTGCGGGCGATCGCGACCTTTTGCTGCTGCCCGCGGGAGAGCTGCTTCATCGGCTGGTCGATCACGTCGAGCGGCAAGCCGAGACGTTGAAGGACGTCAACCACGCGCCGGCGGGTTCCACCGGTCCCGCTTCCGTAGAGTCGCGCCGCGTACAGCATGTTCTCCCAAGGGCTCAACTCCTTGAAGAACGCAGCCTCGACCGACACGCGATTGACGTGGCGCCGAACTTCGAGCGCCTCGCTCACAACGTCCCATCCGAAGACAAGTGCCTTGCCCCTGTCGGGCGTGAGCAGCGTGCCGAGGATGCGGATCAGCGTGGATTTGCCGCTGCCGTTCGGCCCGAGGATGCCGGTGATGCCGCCAGCTTCGACCGTCAGGTCGAGCTCGTGCAGCGCGACCTTGTCCTTCCAGTCTCGCCGCCACCACGGCGCGCCGGACTCGCGCTCGCGGCGGCGAAACGCCTTTCTGACGCCCTGAATCTGAATCGCCGGGGTGTTCATCACCAACTCCTAAAAGCCTCGAACTGACAAAACAAAAGGACCGTGGCGGTGCCCAACGACCGCACGGTCCTGGACCAGACTCAATAGTGTGCGGCTGGGCGCGCTTCACCCTTGACGGTGAAGCGGGTCTTTCCGGTGTCGCCCATTAACACACTCCTGCAAAAATCTAGACACACCCGGACGGGTGGGTCGACCGCTCATGCTACCCCGTCGCCGACTCGACGGCAATACCCTCCGTCGACATGATCACGAACGACATCACGAACGCCTCTTCCCGCCACGACTCGTAGCGTCCGGACGGGCCCATGTGCCCGGCGCCCATCTGGGTCTTGAGCAGGATCGGGCGGTCGCCGCGGTTGCACGTCCGCAGCTTCGCGACCCACTTCGCCGGCTCCCAGTACGAAACGCGAGGATCGTTGAGACCTGCCATCGAGAGGATGGCCGGGTACTCGGCAGGGTGCACGTTGTCGTAGGGCGAGTAGCTCTTGATGTACTCGTAGTACTCGGGCTGCCGCGGATCGCCCCACTCGTCGTACTCGTTGACCGTCAGC
>VBII01000313.1 GCA_005887735.1 Chloroflexota bacterium | reverse complement strand
TCCGTTCTCGTACCACTCCCTCCCCATCTCGCCCCCGCCGCGGACGTGCGCGATCGCGAAGATGAAGCCGCGGTCGAGAAGGCTCAGGCGGGCGGAATCGAACATCGGGTCGTTGGAGAGCTCATACGCGCCGTAGCCATAAAGCAGCAATGGAGAACTTTCGTGGTGGAGATCCCTTCGGTAGACCAGCGAGATCGGGACTTTGACACCGTCCTGGGACGTCGCCCACAGCCGCTCCGTCGCGTA
>VBII01000002.1:248-4271 GCA_005887735.1 Chloroflexota bacterium | reverse complement strand
ATCATCCCGACGTCGCGGGTGAAGAAGGTCATCGAGATCTCCTTCGAGGAAGCGCGGCGCATGGGCCACAACTACGTCGGCACCGAGCACCTGCTGCTTGGTCTTCTGATCGAGGGCGAGGGCATCGCAGCCCACGTGCTCGAAGACCTCGGCGCGAATCTCGAGAAGGTGCGCGGCGAGATCGAGCGCCTGCTGCACGACTCGAGCGCCGAGACCGAGGCCGAGCCGGCGCCGAAGAAGCCATCCAAGACCCCGCTGCTCGACCAGTTCGGCCGCGACCTCACCGAGCTCGCCCGCCGAAACCAGCTCGACCCGGTGATCGGGCGCGAGACGGAGATCGAGCGCGTGATTCAGATCCTCAGCCGGCGCACAAAGAACAACCCGGCGTTGATCGGCGAACCCGGCGTGGGCAAGACCGCCATCGCGGAAGGCCTCGCCCAGCAGATCAACCTGGGCAACGTGCCCGAGTCGCTGCAGCACAAGCGGGTGCTGACGCTCGACATGGGCGCGCTCGTCGCGGGCACCAAGTACCGCGGTGAGTTCGAGGAGCGCTTGAAGAAGATCCTCGACGAGATCCGCTCGAGCCGCGAGGTCGTGCTGTTCATCGACGAGCTGCACACGCTGGTCGGCGCCGGCGCCGCGGAAGGCGCGATCGACGCCGCCAACATCCTCAAGCCCGCGCTGGCGCGCGGGGAGATTCAGTGCATCGGCGCGACCACGCTGAACGAGTACCGCAAGTACATCGAGAAGGACGCCGCGCTCGAGCGCCGCTTCCAGCCGGTGTTCGTCGACCAGCCGTCGCTGGCGGAAACGACTGACATTCTCAACGGCGTCAAGTCCCTGTACGAGAAGCACCACCGCGTCACGATCACGGACGCGGCGGTCCATGCCGCCGTGGTGCTGAGCGACCGCTACGTCAGCGACCGCGCGCTGCCCGACAAGGCGATCGACCTCATCGACGAGGCGTCGGCGCGCGTGCGCATGAAGCTCACCACGACCCCGGAGGACCTGAAGGAGCTCCAGAAGGAGATCCGCAGGCAGCGCGCGGAGCAGGACGAGTCGGTCAACAAGCAGGACTTCGAGGCCGCCGCGGGCGTCCGCGACAAGGTGAAGAAGCTGCAGGACAAGCTGGCTCTGAAAGAAGCCGCGTGGCGCGACAAGCTCGGTGAGACCGTGCCCGAGGTGGGTGAGGAGGACATCGCGCAGATCGTCGCCGCGTGGACCGGCGTGCCTGTTTCTCGACTGGTCGAGGAAGAGAGCGCCCGACTGCTTCGCATGGAAGAGGAGATCCACAAGCGGATGGTTGGTCAGGACGAGGCGATCATCACCGTCTCGCAGGCGGTGCGCCGCGCACGCGCGGGCCTGAAGAATCCGCGCCGGCCGATCGGATCGTTCATCTTCCTGGGCCCGACCGGGATCGGCAAGACCGAGCTGGCTCGCGCGCTGGCGGAGTATCTGTTCGATTCCGAGGACGCGCTGATCAAGCTCGACATGTCGGAGTTCATGGAGCGGCATACGACCGCGCGGTTGGTCGGCTCGCCTCCTGGATACGTCGGCTACGACGAGGGCGGGCAGCTCACCGAAGCGGTGCGGCGCCGGCCTTACTGTGTGATTCTTTTCGACGAGATCGAGAAGGCGCACCCCGAGGTCTTCAACATGCTGCTGCAGATCCTCGAGGACGGCCGCCTGAGTGATGCGAAGGGCAAGATCGTCAACTTCGCGAACACGGTGATCATCATGACCTCCAACCTCGGCATTCGAGATGTCAACCAGGCCGGCACAGCGCTGGGCTTCCAGCCGGCAGTGGTCGACGAGAACGAAGAGGTCGAGCGCCGTCACCAGAACACGAAGCAGAAGATTGACGACGAGCTCAAGCGGATGTTCCGCCCCGAGTTTCTGAACCGCGTGGATGCGGTGGTCGTCTTCAAGAGCCTGACCACGCACCAGATCCGCGAGATCGTCGACCTGCAGCTGGACCGGCTCAGCAAGCACCTGACCGAGCAGCAGATCACGATCGAGGTCACGGACGCGGCCAAGGACCTGCTGGCGAAAGAGGGCTATGACCGCACGTATGGGGCGAGGCCTCTGCGTCGCGTGATCACGAGCCGGATCGAGGACCAGCTCTCCGAGCACCTGCTGCGAGGCAAGATCTCGCGTGGCGACGTGGTGCAGATCGACGTGGAAGGCGAGGACGCGCTGAAGTTCACGCCCACCAAGCACCGGCACAAGGAGCCCGCCGCGGCGGCACCGGGTCCAGCGAAACCGTAACGACCCGGCGGATTCCGCACCGCTGACGTCAGACGTGCGCTAGGAGCGCCATGCAGACGCACGGCTGACGCCAGACGTGCGGAATCTCCGGGGGGGCCCGCCTCTTAACAGGCTGCGTTGCCGGGCCGCCGTGGACGCGGCATCCTTTGGGCATGGCTCGCAGAGCGCGCATTCCGGCCGAGTTGACGAAGGGGCCATTCCGCCTCGAGGAGGCGCGAAGGGCCGGCGTGACGTTGAGCATGCTGAGGGGAAGGGCGTGGAGACGTGTCGGATCCGAGCTCTACTGCTGGAGCGGAATCCGCGAGGACCCGTGGAAGCTGCTCGCCGCTGGGCGTAGGCGGCTGCCACCCGAAGCGGTCTTCGCCGGCGCGACCGCAGCCTGGATCCTGGGGCTCGACCTCCGTCCGACGAATCCGGTCGAGATCGTTGCACCGGCGGACTCGAGCGTTCGCTCAGGAGATGGGCTCAACGTCAGTCGCGGCGAAATCTCACCCGGGGAGATCGTGAATGTTCGCGGGTTGCGCGCAACGGCGCTCTTTCGCACGCTGTCTGATCTATGCCTGCGCTGGTCATCACTGGAGGCTCTCATCGCGATCGACATGGCTGTCGCCTTGGCCATGACGGACGCTGCGGCCTTGAGTCGGCACGCCGAAGCCACCAGCGGTCGTCCCGGTGCCCGGCGGCTGCGCGTCCTTGCCGAACTCGCGGCTCCCGCCGAATCACCGATGGAGACCAGGCTCCGGTGGCTGCTCATCAAAGCCGGGCTCCCGCGCCCGGATGTCCAGGCTGATCTCCGAGATGGGGAAGGGCGTTTCGTCGGCAGGGCCGACCTCTACTACCCGTCAGGGCGGCTCGTCGTGGAGTACGACGGAGACAATCATCGGGCTCGCCTCGTCGAGGACAACCGGCGACAGAACCTTCTGCTGAACGCAGGATTCCACCTGTTGCGTTTTACGGCTGCCGACATCCACCAGCGCCCAGACACCGTGGTCGGACAGGTGTGGGCGGCCCTGGGTCATTCAGCGAAACGAATGGCTGACGCCAGACGTGCGTTAAGGGCGGTCTCCTAGCGCACGGGTGACGCCAGACGTGCGGAATTCCTCCGCTTCTTAGGCGCCGAGCCAGTCTTTCAGGCGCTGGGACAGGCGGGCCGGCGTGGTCTGGCTCTTGATCAGGTGGTCGAGCGCCCCCAGCTTCACGCCGCGTTCGACCAGCTCCTTCTCGTTCCAGTTGGACAGGATTACCACCGGGATGGGGGCGGTCGCCGCGTCGGCGCGGAGAGCTTCGAGGACTCCGAGGCCGTCGAGTTTCGGCAGCCTGATATCCAGAATGATGATGTCAGGATGCATCGTCCTTGCTTTTTCCAGTGCGACGAGGCCGTCCTCGGCGACATCGACCGTGTACCCGTCCAGCTCGAGCTTGAGCCGGTACATCTGCGCGACTGATACATCGTCCTCCACGATGAGGACCCTTACGTCATCTGCATCGGGGGCCGCGCGCTGATTCACTTCTCATCCCTTACCTTTGTGCAACGCTTGGCCCGGACGTTTATGACACCCTCGGGATCTGATACATGAGCGTATCGCCTCCGCTGAGGCTGCGGCCGCTGGAGATCGGCGACCTGCTGGACGAGACCTTTCGAATGTACCGTCGCCATTTCGTTTTGTTCGCGGGGATCTCCGCCATCCTCTCCATCCCCTCCGCAGCACTCTTTGCCTTGCTCCTAGGTTCGTTCAGCTCAGTCCTGCAGCAGTC
>VBII01000002.1:0-200 GCA_005887735.1 Chloroflexota bacterium | reverse complement strand
CCTGGTGATCCTGCCCTTCACGATGGGAGCGGTCATGTACGCCGCCTGCGAGTCGGCGCTGGGACGGCCCGTCACCGCGGGTGGCGTCTTTTTCGGCGTGCTGCGCCGTTACTTCCCGCTCCTGGGCTACTGGACGCTCTTCCTTGTCTCGCTGTACCTGGCGCTTGCGCTCTGCGTCCTGCCCGTCATCCTCTGGATCT
>VBII01000072.1 GCA_005887735.1 Chloroflexota bacterium | reverse complement strand
TTGAAAGGGGAGCCGGGCGCCCTGAACTTGATGGCCAGGTGCTGGTTGTCGCAAAACGGCTTGTGCTCGGACTGTCCGCAGCGACACAACGTTGCGCGGGGCAGCGTCTCCACGGTCCCGTCCTCTCGCTTCACCTCGATCTCGCCGGTGACTAAAAGTGGTCCATCGCGGATGGGGGTCATCCGGGTCGGCCGGTCGCATCTCTCCTCCTGCCCGCCGTCCATCCGCTTGTACAGCAGAGCGCCGCTCGGGCACAGCTCGACCACCCGCGCCACCTCGTCGGCTTCTCCTGCGTCGGGCAACGCCCAGGGGCGGCGGTCCAGCTTGAAGACGTTGCGCTCTCCGCGAAGGCACTCGCCGATGTGGATGCAGATGTCGAGGTCGAAGCTCACCTCGATGTCTCTGCCGCGGTAGACCTTGCGCATCTCGCCAACACTAGACTCTCCCTCAGTGCCCGAGGCAATGGCTTCCACGCGACGAGCCCGCGGACGGAGGCGGGCGCCTGGCCGGGCGATGATCTCGTCTGAGCGCATCTCCAGGCGAGTCCGCCAGCTGGGCCGTGAGATCTCCGAGGTCTACGCCGACATCGAGACGCCTCTGGTCATCGTCGCGATCCTCAAGGGGGCGACGGTTTTCGCCGCCGACCTGCTGCGCAGCCTGTCGATACCCGCCGAGCTCGAGTTCGTGCGCGCCGCCAGCTATGGCGCCGGTACAAGCACCACCGGGCGCGTGAAGATCGCTCACATGGTCGAGGGCGCGCTGGCCGGGCGCCACGTTCTTCTGGTGGAGGACATCGTCGACTCCGGGCGGACGATCCACACGATCCTCAGGCGCTTTCGCAAGTTGAAGCCTGGTTCCCTTCGGGTGGCGGCTCTGCTCGACAGGCCGGCCCGGAGGGAGATTCCGGTCAAGATCGATTTCACCGGCTTCGTGATCCCCGACCGCTTCGTGATCGGCTACGGGCTGGACTATGCCGGCCTCTATCGAGAGCTCCCCGGGATCTACGCGCTGAGTTAGCCTCTCCGGCGCTGGCTAGATCGCCGGCGCCGGCTTGTGGGCCGGTTTCAGGAAGTCGACCAGCTCCTCGCGGTCGTTCCACATCACCGTTGTGCGCTCGGGCTCGGTGCGTGCCACGACCTTCCCCCCTCGCACCACCAGCTTGCGCGGCGCGACCAGCCGGATCGCGTCGATCTCAGTTGGGACTGAAAAAGCGCAGAGGTCGGCGCGACATCCAGGCAGCAAGCCGTACTTCTCGAGGCCCAGAGCGCTCGCCGGATTCCAGGTGATCATGTCCATCAGCGTCCTTAGCTCGCCGTGACCGGACATCTGTCCGTAATGGGCGAGCACGAACGCGGCCTGCACAGGGTCCGCATAGCCCAGCGGATACCAGGGATCCATCATCGAGTCGTGGCCGATGCAGACGTTGATCCCCGCCGCCAGCAGCTCCTTGACCCTGGTGTGTCCCCGCCGGATCGGGTAGCTGTCGAAACGGCCCTGCAGGGTCGAGTTGTCCAGCGGGTTGGTGACCATGTGCATCTGGGCGCGCTTGAGGTTGTTGATGAGCCGATACGCATAGGCGTTGTTGTAGGAGTGCATCGCGGTGGTATGGCTCGCCGTGACGCGGCCGCCCATCCCAAGCCGGATCGTCTCGGCGGCCATGACCTCGACGAAGCGCGACTGATCGTCGTCGGTTTCGTCGCAATGGATGTCCACACGCAGCCCCTTGTTGTCGGCCAGGGCGAACGCGAACTTGATCGACTGCTCGCCGTACTCGCGCGTCAGCTCGAAGTGCGGGATGGCGCCGACCACGTCCACACCGAGGTCGACCGCCTTCCGCATCAGGTCCTGCCCGCCGTCAAACGACATGATGCCCTGCTGCGGAAACGCGACCAGCTGGAGCGACATCTGGTCGCCGATCTCCTGGCGCAGCTCGACCAGCGCGCGGACCGCCTTCAGCTCGGGGTCGCAAACGTCGACGTGGCTCCTCACGAACTGCACGCCGTTGGCGAGCTGCCAGCGCAGCACGGTGCGGACTCTCTCCTTGACGTCTTCGACAGTCAGCTGCTTCACCCGCTCGGCCCAGATCTCGATGCCTTCGAAGAGCGATCCGGACTCGTTCTGACGCGGTTCGCCGACGGTCAGCACCGCGTCGAGGTGGATGTGCGGCTCGACGAGCGCCGGCGTCACCAGCGCGCCAC
The DNA here is from genome assembly GCA_005887735.1 of Chloroflexota bacterium. Classification (GTDB taxonomy): domain Bacteria; phylum Chloroflexota; class Dormibacteria; order Dormibacterales; family Dormibacteraceae; genus 40CM-4-65-16. Next base: position 5,102 of record VBII01000072.1, on the reverse strand, counting down.
CCAGCTCGATCGTCTGGTAGCTCTCCGGTTCCGGCTCGCTGATCATGCCGTCCTTGATGCCGATGTCCCTGGTCTCAATCTCGCCCGGCAGGCGCGCTCCCCTCAGCAGCAAATCGAGCATCGACGGAATCCTAATTGACCCTTAAACTTCGGGCAATTCCGGTGGTCGCCCTTAGGGAGGGGAAGCGCCTATGCAAACGGTCGAGGAAGTAGAGAAGCACGTACCGGTTCGGGAGGGCGACTACGGGGAGAGGGTCGCCAGGGTCGAACCGGGCGGGGTCGAGTACATCTCTCTCAAAGAGCGGCACGGCAAGCCCATCCAGCTCTTCTGGACGTGGCTGTCACCCAACCTCGAGTTCGCAACGGTCTACGTAGGCGTCCTCGGCGTCGCGGTTTTCGGACTCAGCTTCTGGGAGACGGCGGTCGCGATCATCGTCGGGACCGCGCTCGGCTCGCTGACTCACTTCGTCTTGTCCTCATGGGGCCCGAAGTTCGGCGTCCCGATGATGGTCGAGAGCCGCGGTGCGTTCGGCTTCCTCGGCAACATCCTGCCGGCGGGCCTGAATGCTTTCACGGGGTCGATCGGCTGGTTCATCGTCAACAGCGTCAGCGGGGCCTTCGCCCTGCAGGCGCTCGGCGGCCTGGCCAACCTCACCCTTCCGTTCTGGTTGACCTTCCTGATCATCGTCGTCGCCCAGGTCGCCATCGCGACCCTGGGGCACAACTTCATCCACTTCTTCGAACGCTGGTCGCTGCCGCTCCTGGGCATCGTGTTCGCCCTTGCGGTCATCGCCATCTTCAGCAAGGCGAACTTCGGCGTCGCCGCCAACCCGGGGGCGATCGGCCACTTCGGCGCCTTCACGCTCTTGTTCACGGCGACGTTCGGCTACGCGGCCGGATGGAACCCGTACGCGGCCGACTACACCCGCTACCTGCCGCCGACGACCAATCGAACGATGGTCGGATTCTGGGCGGGTCTGGGGGTTTTCGTCTCCTGCGTAATCCTCGAGCTCGCCGGCGCGGCGCTGGCCACGGTCTCGGGAACCAAGTGGGGTCCGAACGACATCCCGACCGTCCAGCTCAAGCAGGCCATGCCTGACTTCCTCTACTACCTGACGCTGCTCTGTATCGCGGTCGGAGCGGTCGCCGCAAACGCGATCAACATCTACAGCGGCACCATGTCGCTGGTCGCGGTCGGCATTCGTGAGATGGGCATGACCCTCCGCCAGAGGCGCGCGGTGCTGGCCGTGGGCGCGGGCGTGCTCGGGTACGTGATCGGCATCCTCGGTCGGGCCAACGTCGGCCCGGGCAGCAAGTACGAGTACTTCCTGCTGCTCATCAGCTACTGGATCGCCCCATGGCTCGCGGTGGTCTTTGTCGACTACTGGATGCGCAAGGGCGATTACGGCGACGAGTCGATGTTCTATGACACGAAATATCAGCGGTGGCAAGGTGTCGCCGCGATGGCGATCGGCCTGCTCGTGTCGGTCGGCCTTTTCGCCAACGTGTACTCCGTGTACACGGGACCCCTCGCGAACAACAATCCGCAGATCGGTGACATCACTTTCATCGTCGGCTTCATCGTCGCGGGCGCGCTGTATTACGCGTTCAACATGATGACGCGAAGCCAGCCGGCGCCCAAAGCCGCTATGGGTACGCGAGCATAGACATAGAGATACTGGTCTCGGGGTTGCGCTTCACAGCGCGCCTCGAGACCCAACGCGCGCCGAAATCCTGCGCGAAGTTCCAGTCCATGCTGCCCCTCAAAACCAAGCTCATCCAGGCGCGCTGGAGCGGCGAGGCGGCGTGGATCCCCTTTGGCGACCTGGAGCTCGATCTCGGCCACGAGAACCACACGAGCTATCCGGCGCCGGGCCACCTTCTTCTTTACCCGGGGGGTATGAGCGAGACCGAGATCCTGTTTCCGTACGGAGCTACGGTCTTCGCCAGCAAGATGGGACAGCTCGCGGGCAACCATTTCGCGACCATCTTCGAAGGCAACGAGCGGCTAGGAGAGCTAGGCAACCTAGTCCTTTGGAAGGGCGCCCAGGAGATCAGCTTCACCGCGGTCGGATGAGCGACCTTGCCCGGACGGTCATGGAGCGGTGCGACCTGCTCGCCACCTGCAGCGAGGACCCCGGCCGGATCACGCGGCCGTTCGCCTCGGACGCGATGCGCCGAGCTCAAAACTACGTGCACGAATGGATGCGGCGCGCCGGCATGCAGGTCCGCCGCGACAACGTGGGCAACCTGCGCGGCCGTTACGAGGGCGCCGGCCCCTCAACGCTCCTGCTCGGCTCGCACCTCGATTCGGTGAGGGACGCCGGGAAGTACGACGGGCCGCTGGGCGTCCTGGTCGGAATTGCGGCGGTGCAGCGCTTGCACGATGCCAACCGGCGGCTGCCGTTTGCCATCGAGGTCCTCGCCTTCGCGGACGAGGAGGGCCTTCGCTACGGCTCCACGTACCTCGGCAGTCGGGCGCTGGCCGGGCAGCTCGAGGCTCGCGACCTCGCCCTGACAGACGCCGACGGGATCACCCTGGCGTCGGCCATCGAGTCCTTCGGCGGCGACCCCGCGCGGACGGCGGACGATCGCCGGCAAGGCGCGAACTTGATCGGCTACTGCGAGGTCCATATCGAGCAGGGACCGATACTCGAGGCGCGCGGCCTGCCCGTCGGGATCGTATCGGCCATCGCCGGACAGAGCCGCTTTGAGATCGTTTTCGCCGGCGAGGCCGGCCACGCGGGAACTGTGCCGATGGATCGCCGCCGCGACGCTTTGACAGCCGCGGCGGAGATGGTGCTGGCCGTTGAGGCCATAGCCACGACTGAGCAAGGCCTGGTCGCGACCGTCGGCAAGCTCGAGGTAGAGCCCGGCGCTGCCAACGTGATACCGGGCCGCGCCGCGCTCAGCCTCGACGTCCGGCACGCCGACGACAACGTCCGAACCAGGGTCGCTGAGGCCCTTGTGGCGCGCGCTCGAGAGACCGCTCGGCGCCGCAAGGTGTCGGTCGAGGTGCGCGCGGTTTCTTCGAACCCCGCGGTACAGTGCGCCCCCCGCCTCGTAAAGCTGCTGGTGCAGGCGGTCAAGGACTCTCGTCAGCAGGCCATCGAGCTGACGAGCGGCGCCGGCCATGACGCGGTGGTGATGTCTTCGCTGACCGAGGTGGGCATGCTGTTCGTCCGCTGCAAAGGCGGCGTCAGCCACAACCCGGCCGAATCCGTGACGGCGGCCGACGTCGGCGTTGCGATCGACGTGCTGAGCTGCTTTGTCGACCTGATTCCGCAAGAGTGATCGTCCGCGGGGGGACGGTCGTCACGGCGCGGGGCGCGAGTGTGGCCGACATCGCGATCTCGGGCGAATGGATCGTCGCCGTGGGCAAGAACCTGGACGCGGAAGGCGAGGAGATCAGCGCGTCCGGCCTCCACGTGCTAGCCGGCGGCATCGACTCTCACGTTCACTTCAACGAGCCGGGGCGGACGGAATGGGAGGACATAGCGCACGGCACGTCAGCCCTGCTCGCAGGTGGATACACGGCGTTCATCGACATGCCGCTGAACAGCGTGCCCGTGACGACGACGGTCGAGGCGTTTGATCTCAAGCTCGCGGCGATGGAGCGCTCGGCCAAGGTCGACTACGGGCTGTGGGGTGGCCTGGTGCCCGGCAACCTCGACGAGCTGAGGCCGCTCGTCGAGCGCGGCGTCATGGGTTTCAAGGCGTTCATGTGCCCGAGCGGCATCGACGAGTTTCCGGCGTGTGACCCGGCGACGTTGCGCGAGGGCATGGAGCTGATCGCCGAGCTCGACTCGATTCTTCTGCTCCACGCGGAAGACCCGGCGCTGCTGCGCGAGCAGAAAGGACCTACGGCGCGCGACTTCGTCGAGTCGCGACCTGCCGAGGCAGAGGTGGCGGCGATCTCGACCGGGATCGACATGGCGCGCCAGACCGGCTGCCGGCTGCACATCGTCCATGTCAGCACCGCGAAGGGGGCGGATCTGATCGCCGACGCGGTAAAAGGAGGGATCGACGTGAGCGGCGAGACCTGCCCTCACTACCTCCTCTACACGGAGAGCGACCTGGAAGGCCTCGGTGGTCTCGGGAAGTGCGCTCCGCCGCTGCGGACTGAGTCCGATCGAGAGCGACTCTGGCGGATGCCAATCGTGGTCTCCGACCATTCGCCCAGCACGTACAACTTGAAGCAAGGCAAGGATTTCCGAAACATCTGGGGCGGCATCGCCGGCTGCCAGACGACTCGCCAGCTGCTGATCGGCCGCGAGAACTACGGGCCGGTCGGTGTCGCCGCCACGACCGCCAAGCATGTGGCGCAACGCTTCAGATTGCCGCACAAGGGTGACATCGCGCCGGGATTCGACGCCGACCTGTGGATCGTCGACCTCACGGCGTTCAAAGAGCTCGAAGGCGCTGACCTTCTATACCGCAACCCATTCAGCGTCCATGAAGGCCAGGAGATTCGAGGGATGACTGTCAGGACTCTTGTGCGCGGAAAGGATCCTGGACAGGGACGGTTCATCCGGCCAGCCGTGCGCTCGTAGCCGCGATCTCGCGGGCGATCTCGTCCTCGTCGGCCGTCAGCAGCCGGCCCTCGCGAACCACCACGCGACCGTTGACGATCACCGTCTGAGCCCTCGCCGGCGGCGCAAGGGCGAGCGCCGCGACGAGATCTTTGATGCCGGCGTGGGCGAGGTCGTCGACGCGGAAGCAGGCGATGTCCGCGCACTTGCCCACCTCGAGCGACCCGCAATCGTCGCGGCCGAGACATTCCGCCCCGCCTTTGGTCGCGAGCCGCCACGCGGCTCGGGCGTCGAGCGCGGTCGGCGAGGGTGCCCGGACCCGCGCGAGCAACAGCGCCTGGTGCGCCTCCATCGCGATGTTGGCGTCCTCATTGCTGGCGGCGCCGTCGACCCCAAGGCCGACGCGCGCCCCAGCCCGGAGCAGGTCCCCGACCCTGCAGGCGCCCGCGCCCAGCCGCATGTTGCTCGACGGACAGTGCGCGATCCCCGTCCTGACCTCCGCGATGCGGTCGATCTCGGAGTCGTTGAGGTGGATGCCGTGTGCGTACCAGACGTCGTCGCCCGTCCAGG
>VBII01000071.1 GCA_005887735.1 Chloroflexota bacterium | reverse complement strand
GAGCAGCTGGTCGGCGCGTACAGGACGATCCGCATCGGAGACCCGCTGGAGGACGGCACTTTGATGGGGCCGCTGGTCTCGCAGTCGGCCGTGGACGACTACCGCGACGGCCTGGCCGAGATGCAGCGCCAGGGCGCAAAGCTTCTGTACGGGGGCAATGTGCTGCCGGACCGCCGCGGGTACTTCGTCGAGCCGGCCATCGTCCGCTCGACGGTCGACATGCCGATCGTCAAAGAAGAGGTTTTTGCGCCGATCGTGCATGTCTTCGAGGTCGATTCACTCGAGGAGGCGATCGCGGCCAACAACGCTGTGCCGCAGGGTCTGAGCAGCGGGCTGTTCACGACCGACCTCGCCTCCGCGGAACGGTGCCTCTCGGCGGTCGGGTCGGATTGCGGGATCGCCAACGTCAACGTTGGCACGTCGGGGGCGGAGATCGGCGGCGCCTTCGGCGGAGAGAAGGCAACCGGAGGCGGACGTCAGGCGGGCTCCGACGCCTGGAAAGGCTACATGCGCCGGCAGACGTGCACGATCAACTACGGCCGCGAGCTGCCCCTGGCGCAGGGGGTCGAGTTTCCCGTCGAATGAGGAGGCCAGCTCCGAGCACCCAGGTTTCAGGCTCCGGAGCGTAGGTCCTCGATCACAGGCGCGAAGGCTCGCACCCCTTCGGGGCCGCCCATCGTGAGGGCAACCTGGACCTCGGCGATCCCAAGACGGGCGTGTCCGCGCAGCGTTTCCGCCATCTCGCGTGGCGGGCCGGCCAGCGGTGTCTCGTCCGGCCGCGGCGTGTAACCCGACCCTGGCATCGCGCCCCTGACGGCCGTCGTGGCGACCAGCGTATTCGGATCTCGACCGTACTCGCGGCACGCGTCGTCGATGATCCGGAGCTGCGTCGCAGCCGACTCGGGCCTGGCGTCCGTGTAGCCCAGCCACCCGTTCCAGATGTCGGCGTACTGCGCCACCAGCCGGCGCATTCGAGAACGGGGGTTGAGCGTGCCGATGAGGATCGGCGGCCCTCCTTGCCTTCGGACGCCCGGCAGCAGGCGCACGCCGCGGAGGCGATGGTGCGCGCCGTCGAAGTCCGTCGACCCATCGTTGAACAGCCGCCTGGTGATCTGCAGCGTCTCCTCGAGGCGGCCAACGCGCTGCTCGGCCGGGAACCCAAATGTGAGGTGCTCGCCTTCCGAGTCGCCGGCGCCCAGTCCGAGCACCAGCCTTCCACCGCTGACGTCATCGATCGTGGCGGCCATCTTCGCGAGGAGGCCCGGGTTGCGGTAGCCGGCACTCGCTACGAACGATCCGAGCAGGAGCCGCGGGATGGCCACGGCCAGCGCCGCGAGCACCGTGAAGCATTCGAGATATCCCTCGAGCTCCACGTCCGGGTCGTCGGGGAAGTCGACTCCCGCGCGGCGCTTGAGCTCGGCGTTGTTGCTCGGGATGAGCAGATGGTCGCTGACGTAAAGCGCGTCGAATCCCACGTCGGCGGCCGTCTGCGCGACTTCCAGGACCTCGGCCCAGCTCAGGTCGGTGGTGGTCCAGGTCGGAAGGATGAGGCCGAGCCGCAGCTTGTCGGGGGGCACCGGCGGGCGCGCCTCGACGGATGGCATGGCAAAAGTATGAGCACGCGCCGGGTTAACCTTCGGTGCGATGCCCTCGCGAATTCCGGCAGAGCTCATGGACCTTCTCGAGGCCGACGCGCTCGGCCACCTGGCCACCACCCGGGCGGACGGAACGCCTCACGTCACGCCGCTGTGGATCGACCACGACGGTGACGCGGTGCTCGTCAACGTCCGTCTCGACCGCGTCAAGGCGGCCAACATGCGCGAACGGCCCGCTGTCGCGCTTTCGGTCGTCGACCCTAAGAACCCGTACCGCTACCTCGCGATCAGTGGTCGTGTCGTCTCATGGTCGGAGGACGGTTGGCGCCAGCACATGGACGCGCTGAGTCGCCGCTACCTGAAAGTCGACCAGTATCCGTGGTCGTTTCCGGGTGAGCGAAGGGCAATCTTCCGGATCGAGGTGACCCGCGTCTATTACGAGACCGGCGACGTCGAGGTTGCCGAAGCCTGAACGCGAGTCAGCTCTTTTTCGAGGCCACCATCCATTCGGGCGCCGCATCGTGCGGGCGCCGCGGGCTCAAAGACGAGATGTCGAGAGTCGGGTCCGGCCGGCCCGAGATCGTTTTTGCGAGCAGCTTCGCCACAGGCGGCGCGTGCATGGCGCCGTGGCCTCCGAAACCGGCAAGCATCCACAAACCCTCCTCGACAAGGCCGACATATGGATGGCCGTCGCCACCAAGGTCGACGTTCGCCACCACCTGCTTGGCGATGCGCAGGTCGGCGAGTGACGGCGCGCGCACGCGAGCTAGGTCGGCGAAGTCTTCCAGCATCTGGGCATGCCCATATCCAGGCGGGTTTTCCTCCAGGAGGATCGCGACCAGAAGGCCGTCGGCTTCCCGCTCGATCAACAAGCCGGTGTCGAGGTCGATGGTCAGCGGAACGGGCTGCCCCGCCAGCGCTGGGGCGGTGATCGCGGCGTACAGCGGCACCGGCCGGATCGTCAGCTCGAGACCCACCGGACGCATGAGGTCGCTGGTCCAGTAGCCGGCGCAGACCACCACGCGCTCAGCCTCCAGAACGTCCGGGCCGACAACGCGCCACGCCTTACCGTCCCGCTCCAGCGCGCGTACCGGCCAGTGCTCGCGAAATTTGGCGCCACGCGCCCTCGCCGCCTTCACCAGTGCGGCGACGCCTTCGGTCGGCGTGACCTTGCCGTCACGCGGGGTATACGTGCCCCCGAGCACCCCATCCGTGCCGACCCATGGCACCGTTTCTCGAATCTGCTCTGGGTCGAGCACGTGGACGTCGGTCAGTCCCATGCTGCGCTGTAGCGCGGCCGCCTCCGCGAGCTTGGACAGGATGTCCGGCCGGCCGGTCATGAACAGGTATCCGTTGGGGTGCCACGCCACCGGCGAATCGAAGACGCGCTCCGCGGTGCGCCAGAACTCGAGCCCTCGACGAGACAGCTCGATCTCGAGTGCAGTGCTGAACTGCTGCCGGACCCCGCCGAACGAGCCGCCTGTCGAACCGCTTCCCAGCTCGTCGGCCTCGACGAGAAGAATGCCGGACTCGCCCTCCTCGGCCAGGTAATGGGCTACGG
>VBII01000312.1 GCA_005887735.1 Chloroflexota bacterium | reverse complement strand
AGCTCCCTGTCGCCGCTCTCGCTCGTGTTCGGGAGGTGCCGGTAGAGGGAAGGGTCGGCCGCCCAGCCGGCGCACGCCTCGAGCAGCCACTGCAGCACTGCGTCGTGGGGGTCTGTGCCATCGGGCGGCTGGCCCGCAGCGGAACGTGGCGTGGGGACGATCGCCCGAAGTACCCCGGCCTTCGAACCGAAGCGGTTGTAGATGGTGATGCGAGACACGCCCGCGCGCCGGGCGATCGCACCCAGGGTGACGCCGGAGGCGGGCCCCTCCGAGACCAAGCCTCGGGCGGCGTCGAGGATCGCTGCGGCGGTCCGGTCCACTGACGCCTCACGCCGGCCCAGCCGGTAGGAGCGACTCACTCGATTAAATTAACATATCGTATGTTCAATTAATCCAGGAAACCTCGAAGCGACACCTGACCGGATTGGGAGGTCGTGGGCAAACATCTGGCGCAGAACGTTCTTGCCCGCCCGTTGCCTGCTTCGGATCGGTGGCCTGCTTACGCCATGTTGCCGCTGCGCTTCTATCCTCGGCGCCACTCTTCGAGGTCGATCGACGACCTACCATCGTCCGCTGTGAGGTTGTGGGACCCGCTTGCGATTCGGGAGCTTTCCGCTCTCCTGCGCGACCCGGTGTTTCGGGGTCGCGGAGTCCCGCATGGCGATGGCCGTCCGGTCCTCCTCGTCCCCGGCTTCCTGGCCGGGGACTGGACGCTCCGTGTGATGGACGGCTGGCTGCGCAAGGTCGGCTATCAAACCTTTCTGTCTGGGATCCTGCTCAACGTCCAGCACTCCGAACGGCTGATCTCGGACCTCCGCCGGAAGGTGGCCGAGCTCGCGAAGGAGACGGATTCCCGCATCACGCTGATCGGCCACAGCCGGGGAGGGCTCCTGGCCAAGGTGCTGGCGCAGCGCCGGCCGCAGCACGTCGAGCAGGTCATCACGCTCGGCTCTCCGCTGGCCGACTGGACCGACCTGGCTGCGGTGACGCATCACGCCGTGGGAATGGTGACGACGGCGAATGAGCTGGTCTACGGCAGGAGGCTGAATGCGGAAGGCCGGTTCACCTATGACCTGAAGCTGGCCCCGGTCGTGCCGACGACGTCGATCTACACCAAGACCGACGATGTCGTGAACTTCCGCTCATGTCTTCGTCCCGACATTCCGGCCATCCAGGTCTGGGGATCTCACAACGGCCTGGTCGTCAACCCCGAGGTGTTCCGGCTCCTGGGACGTCTGCTCGCCCGGCCGCGTCGGGCAGCCTAGCCACACTTGATCGCAATCGCCGTCGGCATGGCGCTCCTGGCCGCGGTTTTCCACGGCACATGGAACATCCTCGTGAAGGTCAGCGGCGACCCGATCACGACCTTTCGGCGCGCGACCGTGATGGCGGCTGTTGTCGCGACGCTTGCCCTCGTCCCAGCCTGGTTGGTATTCGGCCGGCCAATAGTCCAACCTGCAGCCCTGATCTGGTGCCTTCTCTCCGGTGCGCTGGAGACCGCCTACCTGTGGCTGCTCTCAGCTGCGTACCGCCGCGGAGAGCTGTCGGCGGTATACCCGATCGCCCGCGGCTCGGCGCCTCTGCTCAGCGTGACTGTCGGTCTGGTCGTGCTCGGCGAACGATTGACGTCGCCGCAGCTCTTGGGAGTGGGCCTGTTGTTGGTGGGAATCCTCGCGGTTGCGCTCTCGCAGGCGAGTGGACGCGCCACGTTTCCGGCCTTGCTGACGGGCGTGGCCATCGCGGCCTACACCTCCGTCGACCGGGTCGGCGTGCGCCTCGCGACGCCGTGGTTCTATGCCTGGCTCCTGTTCGTGCTGATGGCGATCGGGCTGCTGCTATCGGTGCGGGTGGCCTCGGCGCTGGGCGCGTATCGATCGCCGTCCACGGCGCAGGCTCCGACCTGGCGCCAATCCAGCGTCATCGGCTTCTTCTTCTGGGCGGGTTACTTCCTTGTCCTGTGGGCCCTCAGCCTCGCACCGCTGGCGGTGGTGGCCCCTGTTCGCGAGCTCGCCATAGTGGCCGTCGCGGTCTGGGGCGTGTGGCGCCTGCGGGAGGGCGGGAGGACGGCGCTCAAGCTCTCCGGCGCCGCGGCAACCCTCGCCGGTGTCGCGCTGCTGGCCGTTTAGTCGGGTGGTAAGGTAAGCCTGTCCCCGGGTAGTTCGGGCGATGTTCGCCGCGGTCGGATCTTCTCGAAAGGACCCGTGCGTTCGCGACTAGCTTTCGAGAAGAGGAGTTAGGGGATGCCGACTGGGACCATAAAGAAGCTGGTCTCCGACCGCGGATTTGGCTTCATCGCGGCGGAGGACGGGAAGGAGTACTTCTTCCACCGGACCGGCCTGGACTCGAGCATCAACTTCGACTCGCTGGCCGGCGGCGAGCGGGTGAGCTTCGAGATCGAGGCGAGCCAGAAGGGCCCGCGCGCCAACCGGATCAAGCTCGCCTAGCGCATTCGACGTCGAGCCGCTCGGCGGCTACTCGCTGCGAGAAAGCGCCGCAAGCTCGCCTAGCGCATTCGACGTCGAGCCGCTCGGCGGCTACTCGCTGCGAGAAAGCGCCG
>VBII01000070.1:2555-3865 GCA_005887735.1 Chloroflexota bacterium | reverse complement strand
ATGACCCGCCGGAAGATGTCTCCCTCGGCCCCGACCTTGTTCACGCCGGCCGCGCCGACCGACAGGTTCTGCGGGCTGATCATCTTGCCCATCACGCCGCCGGATGAGTTCGTGCCCGCGGTGAGGATGGGGCTGACGTTGCCCAGCTGCTGGGCGGTCTGCGCCTGCAGGGGACCGAAAAGCGTGTTGGACGACGTATCGCTTCCGGTCAGGAAGACGCCGAGCCATCCCAGGAATGCCGCCACGAACGGGAAGATGAAACCCGTCTTTGAGAATGCGATCGCGAGGCTGGAGGTCATGCCGGGCTAGTTCATGACGTATGCGATGGCGAGGATGAAGGCGATCGTAAGGATGGGCAATGCGAGCTGGCGGACGGTCTTCGCGTAGACGACGAAGAAGTTCAGCCGCCTGCCCATGATCAGCATCAGCAGGAACGCTACGATGTCCGCGTAGAGGACGAGCGAGCCTGCCGCCGCCAGGAAGTCCCACTTGAAGGGGTTCTGGTAGGCGGTCTCCTTGGTGACGATCGGCTTCTCCTGGAAGACGTTCGAGACCGGCGCCCCCTTCGCGTTGGTGTCGTAGGTCCCGGGCCAGAAGAAGTTCCAGACGGGGAACTTGAACGCCTGGCGGTCCTTGGCGGGGTCCGGACCGAACCACGGCTGCGGGCACAGCTTGAATGGCCCGGGCGCGCCGCAGTTCAGGTCGGCGGTGACGTTGGCCGGCGTGTGAAGCGCGGTCTTCGGGTCGTTCACCGGGTGACCGGACCAGAAGGGCAGGTTGCCCATCTGCCCGATGAGGATCACCACCACGAGCACCACGTACATGCCGTAGGCGCGGGCGATGTGTGCGGGCGAGTCTACGACCTCCCCGGCCCGACCAGCGGTGGCAGCCGCCTGCCCCGGAAGGTCGGCTCGCCTCGCGGGACCAGATGAACCCATGATCCGGCGCGGTCCCGCCGGCGCCGCTGCCGTCTCACCGGCGAACAGCCACACCGACTTGGGGCGCCAGAACCGCAGCAGCACCGCCAGGCAGCCCATCGAGACGAGGGCGGCGATGATGTCGGTGAGCTGCGGGCCGACGAAGTTGGACACGAGGAACTGGACGATCGCGAACGAGATGCCGGTCACGAGCACGGCCGGCAGGATCTCGCGCATCCTGCGCCAGCCGGCCAGGACGACGATGAGGTAGGCCGGGATGATGACGGAGAACACGGGCAGCTGGCGGCCGACCATCGCCGACAGTGCAAGCGTGGTCTGCGTCACATCCTTGTGCAGGATCGGCCCCACGAGGCCGCCGAGCGTCACGACCGG
>VBII01000070.1:0-2323 GCA_005887735.1 Chloroflexota bacterium | reverse complement strand
AGAGCCCGAAGGCCATTCCTTCGGTTGTGGCGCCCACCGTCACCCCAAACGGCATGCCCCAGACCAGCAGGCCCAGCACTGCGGCCGTGAGCAGCGAGGCGAGGGCACAGATCCAGGCCGGCAGGCGCAGGATCGCCAACATGATGAAAAGGACGAAGAGCGGCAGGCCGGCGACCAGGGCCGACAGGAAGATGCTGCCCACCACCGGCTGGTATGTCTGATGGAACGCCAAAAAGACGTCCATAGCCTCCCCCCGAAAGACACGTGCCGTAGCCGGGATTAAATTCAATCTGAATTCGGAACGGTTTGCAAGTTCGCCCGCCGCCACGCGGTCACGCCGACGCTCACCACCCAGAACAGGGCCGCGAGGCCGAGCAAGACCCATTCCGCGCCCCGGGGATACGGCGGCGGGACGTTGCCGGAGCGGCCGTAGTCGGCGAGCTCGGTCGCGGTCGGGGAGTCGGCGGAAGCGAGGTAGAAGGCGGCGCTGAACAGGCCGGCCCAGACGCCGCCGGCGAGCCAGCGCCCCATGCGCATCAGGCCGAAGCCCGGGATCGCGGTCATGAGCCACAGGTCCTCGCGCAATGGGGCGGAGCGGCGCTGGAGCTCTCTCACCACGGCGCCCGCCGCAAACAGCAGCCCGATGGCAGCCGCGTACCAGCCCGGGCCCATCAGGTCGGTGGCCATGAACGGAAAGGGGAGGTCGGTGAAGCGCGGGGTCGTGACCACCCAGGTGGCCCAACCAAACCACGCGACGAGGACCGCCTCCACGAAGGCGAGCGCAACGACGGCCGGGCGGAAGTCGAGGACCAGGGCGGCGGCAAGGCCCGCGACGGCAAGCCAGCAGGCGGGTGTTTCGTAACCGAAGGCCTCGTTGAGGCGCGCCGGCGCGATGCTGACCGTCCACGGCGAGAGCAGCGACGCGACCGCCGACACGATCACAAGGAGGTCGAGTACCGTCCGCGGGCGACCTACCAGCTGCCGCCCCCGCCGCCCCCGCCGCCTCCACCGGAGGACCCGCCGCCGCCGAATCCGCTCGAGCCGCTGCCCGCGGGTGTCGAGGCCACCGCGGTCGAGATGCTCGAGTTCATGGATTCGAGGCTGCTCGCGATCAGAGCGGCCTGGAATGGCCGGCTGCCCACGTACCAGGAGTTGGAGGCGCTGGTGTCGATGCCTTCGAACGCCTTGGCCCATTTCGTCACGCAGCCGAAGACGATCGCGTAGGGCAGGAGCTGCGTGAAGATCTCGGCCTTCTCCGCGAACTGCTGGCGGTATTTCTCGGCGGTGTTCATGTAGAGGCGAAATCCAAGCGCGTGCTGCATCACCTCGCGGCCGGCCGCAGTGCGCTGCGGCATGTAGCGGGCGGTGACGATGAGAACCATTCCCACCACGATCACCGCGAGGCCGACGAGGCCCCATCCGAAGTTGATGCCGACCTGGTAGGTGGCGAAGCCGCCGATGGCCAGGATGACGATGCCGAGGCAGCCCCATCGTCCACGCGCGTAGTCCGGACGCGAGGTGAAGAACTTGCGCGCCATGGCGTCGTCGAGGATGTTGCCCTCGGCCTTCTGCAGGGTGGCGTGAAACGTGCCTTTCAGGTCGGACAGCTTCACCTGCTGCCGGCCAGTGAAGAGGCCGTCGAGCAGCGTCGCCTCGTAGGGAAGCAGCGAGGAGATATCAGCAGCTTTCCAGGTGAGGAGCCAATCCTTCGCGCCATCGACCTCCGTGATCGTCATGTGTCCTCGCGCCGCGAGGTCGACGATGGTTGCGGTCACGTCCTTGGTGTCGGCGCTCTCGTCGAGGATGAGGCCCAGCTGCGCGGCCTTCAGGTTCTGGGGCGGAGCTAACTCCACGACCACGGGCTCGTGATGGAACAGCGGGTCGGTGCGCTCGTGAGGGTCATTGGAAACGTAGTAGTTGGTGAGGTACTCCCGGTCGCGTCCGTGCTCCCACCACATCCACGCGATGAGGCCGAGGCCTCCGATGAGGATCAGGGCGCCGACGACGAAGATGAGCGGATTGATGTCGAACGCGTCAGCGGGGAACGAGCGCGCGCGCGGCTCCAGCAGCGGAGGTGGAACATCGACGGCGCCCTTGTTCAGGCCTGCCACGACTGACAGCTGCTCGCCGGAGTCGAGCCGCCTCGTCGAAACGTATGTCAGCAGGTTCTCTTTGACCGACATGGCGCACTGCTCGCGGGAGCCGGTCGTGCCCTGGTAACAGGTGCCCATTTGAAAAGATCCGGTCGGCACGGTGACTGTCGCCTTGACGGATTGTTTGGCGACAGGCCACTGGCCGCCATCGACGTTCCAGAACAGCTCGT
>VBII01000311.1 GCA_005887735.1 Chloroflexota bacterium | reverse complement strand
CCAGGCCCTGGACATCAGCTCGACGACCTCGCGGAAGATGCTCTTCTCACCCAGCAGCGGCGTGATGTCGCGGAAGATGATCCCCTTCTGCGGATAGTCGGGAACGTCACGGACGTACTTCTTCAGATCTTCCGGAGCTGTCACGGCCGGGACTTAGTAGTCATACCACGGAACGAAAGTATTCAAGTGTCCGGCGCAGACCGTCTTCGAGGCTGACCTTGGGCTGCCAGCCGAGCAGCTTCTGGGCCCGGGCGATGTCTGGCCGGCGCTGCTTCGGGTCGTCGACCGGGAGGTCACGAAAGTCGATCGTGCTGCTGGAGCCGGCGAGGCGGATGATCGTCTCGGCGAGCTCCAGCACCGTCACCTCCTGCGGGTTGCCGAGGTTGATGGGGAGCTCATCGCCTCGCTCGAGCACCGCGAGGACGCCGCTTACCAGGTCGGAGACGTAGCAAAGGCTTCGCGTCTGGGAGCCATCGCCGTAGACGGTGAGCGGTTCGCCCCGAATCGCCTGGGCCATGAAGTTGGGCACCGCGCGGCCGTCGGACACCTGCATGCGCGGGCCATGTGTGTTGAAGATCCGGATGATCCGCGTGTCGACGTCATGGCTGCGGTGATACGCCATCGCGAAAGCCTCGGCACAGCGCTTGGCCTCGTCGTAGCAGCCGCGGGGGCCGATCGGGTTTACGTTGCCCCAATAGGTCTCGGGCTGGGGGTGGACGAGGGGATCACCGTAGACCTCAGAGGTCGATGCCAGGAGAAAGGTGGCGCCTTTGGCTCGGGCCAGGCCGAGCATGTTCGTGGTTCCGAGCGTGCCGACCTTGAGCGTGTGGATCGGGTTGGAGTCGTACTGAGGCGGGGAGGCCGGCGACGCGAAATGCAACACGTAGCGGGCGTCGCCGCCGATGAAGACGCCGTGGTTGACATCGGCCTGGCGGAACTCGAAGTCGGGGTTGTCCTGAAGCGACGAGAGGTTTTTCGCCGCGCCGGTGATGAAGTTGTCCAGTGCCAGCACGCGCATGCCGCGACCGAGCAATGCCTCGCAAAGGTGCGAACCGATGAAACCGGCCCCCCCGGAGACGACCGCGCGCGGTCGGGCGCTATTCGCGGCCAATGCCGCGATAGGTGAAGCCGAGTCCGCGCATCGTCTCGGGGTCGTAGATGTTTCGCCCATCCACGATCACCGGACGCCGCATGAGCTGTTGGACGCGCGCCATGTCGAGCTGGCGGAACTCGTTCCACTCGGTGATCAACACGATCGCGTCCGCCCCCTCGGCAACCTCGTACGCGTCCATCAAGTAATCCACCTCGGGCACAAGCATGCGCGAGCGTTCGATCGCGGCGGGGTCATACGCACGCACCTCCGCGCCGGCCGCGAGCAGGACCTTGGCGATGTCGATGCTCGGCGCCTCGCGCATGTCGTCGGTGTTGGGCTTGAACGCGAGACCCAGCAAGCCGATGATGCGGCCCGGAAGCTCGTCCAGACACTCGCGCAGCTTATCGATCACCAGCATCCGCTGGTCGCGGTTGATGTCCATGACCGCGTGCAGAAGCTCGGGATGATAGTCGAAGCCCTCCGCGACGGCGGCCAGCGCCGCGACATCTTTTGGGAAACACGAGCCCCCATAGCCAATTCCAGCGTCGAGGTAGTACGGGCCGATGCGTTTGTCGAGGCCCATCCCTTCGGCAACGAGCTTCGCATCCGCGCCCACGCGCTCGCTGATCCGCGCGATCTCGTTGATGAAGGAGATCCGCGTTGCCAGGAACGCGTTGGACGCGTACTTGACCATCTCGGCCGTGTAGATGTTCGGCGTGACCAGGATCGGCGAATCCAGAGGTGCGTACAGCTTGCCGACCTTCTCGGCCGCTTCACGATCGTGGCTTCCCACCACGACTCTGTCGGGGTGCATGAAGTCCTGGATCGCGGAACCTTCGCGCAGAAACTCCGGGTTCGAGACGACCGACGCCTTGTGCTGCGTGTTTCGTTTCTTGAGCACGCGCGACACCATGTCCCCGGTCAGCGGAGGAACCGGATCCGCCTCCCCACCTTCGCCCTCTGGGGTGCTCACCGCGATGATCGCGTACTCCGCGCCCGGTACTGCGTCCAGGTATGAGGTCGTGAAACTCAGCCGTTCGGCGTTGGCGTTCCGCTGCACGAGCTCGAGGAGACCGGGCTCATAAAACGGAACCTGGTTGCTTTTGAGCCGGGCGATCTTGCTCTCGTCGATGTCGACGACCGTTACGACGTTGCCCAGGTCGGCCAGGCACGCCGCCGTCGTCAAACCAACGTAGCCAGCACCGATGACGGCAACCTTGCTCACGGCGGGGGGATTATCTCAGCAGTGATTCGTAGGCTGAGATCGTGTCCCGGGCGGCTTGCTTCCAGCTGAACTTCCTCGCGCGCTGCAGCCCGGCACGTTTCCAGCGCTCGCGGTCACGCATCATCTCGACCGCCGTGCGTCCGAGGGCCTCCCCGTCGCCGTCGTCCACGAGCAAACCCGCGTCGCCCACGACCTCGGGCATGCTCGAGTTGCGGAAGGCGGCCACCGGGCAGCCGCACGCCATCGCCTCGACGCAGGGTAGGCCGAATCCTTCGTACCGGCTCGGGAAGACGAGGCAGCCGGCGGCGGAGTAGAGGTCGGCGAGCGCTTCGTCGTCGACACGGCCGACCTGGACCGCCCCGCCCATGGTTGGCGGCGCCTGGCGCCCAGGGTCGCCCGCGACGACCAGCTTCAAATCGGCGATCGCCCCGCGAGCCGTTTTCCACGCCGCGAGGAGGGTGGCCGGGTCCTTGCGCGCGTCCAGCGCACCGACGAACAGCAGGTACGGATCTGCCAGCCCCCAGCGTTCCATCACCCGCATCCGGGCCCCCTCTCTCGGGCTGAAAACCGGATCGGCCGCCTCCGGGATGACGCGAAGCCGTGGCCTCGCTGGGAGTCGAAGGCGGGCTGCGTCGTCGGCGGTTGCGCGGGAAACCGCGATCACAGCGTCGGCGCGCGGGAGCAGCCGCCGGAAGAGCCCATACCTGAACCGCTCACCTTGCATGCCGCGTCCTCGCCACGCCCACGGGATCAGGTCGTGCAGCGTCACGACCATCGGGCATGGGCTTCGGCCCGGCAGATGAAAGTCGATCGCGTGATAGATGTCCGGGCCGATCCGCTGGATGTCGCGGTTCAGGACGACCGCGTCTTCGTAGGCCGCGAGCTGGCCGTGGCTCCGGCGCCGGCAGCCGGCCAGCCCGTAGGCACCGACCGGAAGGGCGGGGGCGTCGAATGCCACGTCGAGCAGCAAGGTCAGTTGGGAGTCGAAACCTGCCGCGATCAAGCCCTTGAGGAGGCCCCGGGCATAAGCCCCCACCCCCCGCCCGGCGCTCGGGCCCTGCAGAGGCCGCATGTCCAGCAGCACGGAAGGGCGACCCGCGCCCGTCCGAGATGTGTTCATGAGACTGGAGATCATAATTTGCCCGCAATGAAGGACCTCGACCTCGTGATCGTGGGCGGCTGTGGCCACGTCGGCCTGCCCCTCGCGCTGTCCCTGGCGGATTGCGGTTACCACGTCGGCGTCAACGACATCGACGAGCTCAAGATCGAGCAGGTCAGGAGCGGCCACGTGCCGTTCCGGGAAACCGGCGCCGAGGAGCTGCTCCGTAAGCTGCTGCCGACGGGCCGGCTCGAGCTGTCGTGCGACGCCGCGATGCTGAGCCGGACGCGCACCGTGATCCTCGTCATCGGCACCCCGATCGACGAGTTCATGAACCCGTCGGTGCGGATCTTCGACCGGGTCCTGGACGAGCTGACACCGCACCTGCAGAACGGCTCGCTGGTCATCTTGCGCTCCACTGTCTACCCGGGGACGAGCGAGACGGTCGAGAGGCGCTTGCGGGCGGCCGGCATCGAAGCCCACGTCGCCTTCTGTCCAGAGCGGATCGCCGAGGGTCACGCGCTCGAAGAGCTGCGCACGCTGCCGCAGCTGGTCGGCGTCACGTCTGACGAGGCGTTCGCCAGAGCGCGCGTGCTGTTCGAGAAATTGGGCGTGGCGTCAGTCATCCAGACCACGCCTCTCGAGGCCGAGCTCGCAAAGCTGCTGACGAACACGTGGCGGTACATGAAGTTCGCCATCGCGAACCAGTTTTTCCAGATCGTCAACCGCTCCGGCCTCGACTACAACCGGGTTCTCAACGCGATCCGGCAGGACTACCCGCGCGCGGCCGACCTGCCCGGGCCCGGGTTCGCCGCTGGCCCGTGCCTGCTGAAAGACACGATG
>VBII01000069.1 GCA_005887735.1 Chloroflexota bacterium | reverse complement strand
CAAGATGTCCACCGCGTTCCTCCAGGCTCTGTTCGGGTCGCTCCGTTCCGATTCCAAGCTGCCGTGGCCCGAGTACTACACCCAGGCCCGGGAATACGCCCGCCGCTACGCCGAGAAGGGGGTCCCCCTGGAGTCGTTGATGGAGGGGCTGGCGGTGTTCCGGCGCACGGTCGTGGCCCGCCTGACAGAGGAGCTCGTCGAGAACCCCTACTCCGACGAGGTGCTCCTCCTGGCGCAGAGCCGGCTCGGCGACGTCGTCGAGCACCTGAACTCGAGCTTCATCCGAGGCTACCTCGACTACACCGAGAGCAAGCACCGGGCCCGGCAGACCGAGCTGCACGGGCTGTATCACATCGCCAGCGCGCTCGGCCGTTCGCTAGACGTGACCGAGATCGCCGAGGTTGGGTTGCGCGAGACGCTCAAGGTGCTCGGCCTGCAGGCGGGGGCGGTCTGGATCCGAGAAGGCGCGCGCCTCAAGCTGGCCAAGACGATCGGGATGCAGCCAGGGGAGGAGGAGGAGTTCTCCGAATCGGGCCGGTCCGGCTTGATGCGAGTGGTGGAAGTGTCTTCCGGGGCTGCCGAGTCGCGAGTTGACCGGATCGCAGGGGAGTGGAGTGCGATCCGCGCTGAGCTGCGGACCAAAGGTGTCCTGCTCGGCGCCATGACCGTCGCGACCAGGCTGCCCCGGACTTTCGAGTCGAGCGACCTCGAGTTCGTCGCAGCGGTGGCGGACCAGATCGCCGTCGCCCTGGATCGCGCTCGTCAGCACACCAAGGAGGCCCGCACCGACTACCTGACCGGGCTGGCCAACCGGCCGGAGTTCGAGCGGGCGATCGACCGGGCAGTCGCGTCGGCCGAGCGGCACAAGCGCCGCCTCGCGCTGATGATGATCGACCTCGACAACCTGAAGGACATCAACGACACCTACGGCCACCATGTCGGCGATGAGGCGATTCGCGTCCTCGCGGCTGAGTTGCAGCGGGCAGTACGGGCCACCGATACCTGCGGCCGGCTGGGCGGCGACGAGTTCGGTGTTGCGATGCCTGACGCCGACGAGCGTGACGCGCGCGAGGTCGGGCTTCGTGTCCGGGAGGCGCTTGACCACCTGAACCGCAGCGCGAAGCTGCCCGTCCCTGTCGAGTTCAGCATCGGCATCACCGCCTGGAGGCAGGGCCTCGACTGGCAGGCGATGTATCAATCGGCCGACAAAGCCCTGTACGTGGACAAGCGCCGCCGGCACTCGGTCAAGAAGAGGCTTGGCGAAACTCCAGTCAAAACGCCCAGCGACTGAGGGCACTGTCCTCGAGGCGTCGTTCTTTGAACGAGATACGCGGGTCGTGGCGCGCGACCTGCTCGGCAAGCTGCTGGTCCGCGAGGTCGATGGGACGCGTTTGTGGGGACGGTTGATCGAGGTCGAGGCGTATCTCGGGCCGGACGACCTGGCCGCCCACTCCAAGGGCGGCCGCCGCACCGCGCGCACCGAGGTGATGTTCGGCGCCCCGGGGCACGCCTACGTGTACTTCACCTATGGGATGCACTGGTGTCTCAACTTCGTCACGCGAGAAGAAGGCATCCCCCAGGCGGTGCTGGTGCGCGCCCTCGAGCCGGGACCTGGGGTGGGAAGGTGCGCTGGGCCTGGGCTCGTGACCCGCGCGCTGGACATCGACCGCGCGCTTAATGGCGTGCCGCTTCGGCCGCCCGACCTATATGTCATCGACGACGGGGCTCCGCGGGGTCGTGTCTATGTCACCCCGCGAATCGGCGTGCAGGGGACCGGCCGGTGGGAGAAGCGGCTGCTGCGCTTCTGCCTGGACTCGCCCTACCTGTCGAGACCGATACCCAAATCTCTAAAAAGGTCCTACATCAGGGAAGGAGAGCAGCGGCGCTTGCCCGGCCGATAGTCCACTGGGGTCCCCGCTACGGCCAGCGGCCGGGAGAAGGGTCGGGGCGGGGTAGCTTCTCCCAGTCGGCGCGGATCGGCGCGAAGACGTCCACCGCCGTGCAGCCGTCAGGTCCCGCGGCGGCGTCGTGGGGAACGTTGCTTGGGATCACGTACGTGTCGCCGGCGCGCAGCTCTTGCTTGTCACCGCCGACCGTGAAGGTCATCGAGCCCTGCAGGATGAAACCGAGCTGCTCGTTCTCGTGCGAGTGCTCGGGCACCGTGGAATTCGGCTCCAGGTCGACCACCGCCAGGGTCATCCGCTCGCCCTTGATCGCCCGCGCGAGCACTCCCTCGCGCAACTGGTGCGGCCGCAAGCCGGCTAGCGGCCGGAAGGCGCTACTCAACTTCGCGGTCGATGATCGTGGCTGTGCCGAGACCGCCGCCGCAGCACATCGTCTCGAGGCCGTAGCGCAGATCACGCCGCTCGAGCTCGTAAAGCAGGCGGTTCATCAGGATCGCGCCTGACGCGCCTAGTGGATGGCCGACGGCGATTGCCCCGCCGTTCACATTCGTCTTCTTCAGGTCCGCCCCGGTCTCCTTCTGCCACGCGAGCACGACCGAAGCAAATGCCTCGTTGACCTCGAAGAGGTCGATGCTGTGCAGCTCGAGGCCCGCCTTCTTCAGCACGGCCGCGGTGCCCGGGATTGGTCCTTCGAGCATCAGGACCGGGTCCGTCCCGACGACCGCCTGGGCGCGAATGCGAGCTCGGGGCTTGATGCCCAGCTGCTTCGCCTTCTCCAGCGACATGAGCAGCACCGCGGCGGCGCCATCGGAGATCTGGCTCGAGTTGCCCGCGGTGATCGAGTGCTCCGGGTTGAACGCCGGCTGCAGTGCCGCAGTGGCCTGGTAGTTGGCGTTGGCGCGGATGCCCTCATCCTGCGAGAACATTTCTGGCTGGCCGTTGGAGATGTCCACTGGGAGCAGCTGCGACGTGAAGTAACCCTTCTCTCTCGCCTCGTGCGCGCGGTGGTGGCTCTCCACGCTGAACTCGTCCATCGCCTGGCGTGAGATTCCGTACTTGCGCGCCATCAGCTCGGCCGAGATGCCCTGCGGCACGAGGTCGTAGAGCTCCATCAGCTCGGGCGGAAACGGCACGCCCGGCGAGACCGCATTCGATCCCATCGGCACGCGGCTCATGGATTCCACCCCGCCGGCGATGGTTATGTCGCAGACGCCGGACTGGATGAGGTTGGCGGCGAAGTGGATCGCCTGCTGGCTCGAGCCGCACTGGCGGTCGACCGTGGTCGCCGGAGTCGTCACGGGGAAGCCCGCGGTCAGCCACGCGTTGCGCCCGACGTTGAGGCTTTGCTCACCGACCTGGCTCACGCAACCGAAGACCACGTCGTCCACCTGGCCAGGCTCGATGCCGGCGCGGCGGACCACTTCCTTGAGCACAAGTGAGCCAAGCACGACTGGATGCGTGTCTTTCAACTTTCCGTTGCGGCGACCGATCGGTGTGCGGACTGCCTCGACGATCACGACTTCGCCCATTTCTTATCTGGCTCCTCTAACGAGTCTCAGGGGTCTGTGTCAAGCCACCAACATTTGCCTGGCGATGCGATTTTCTTCGCTGTTGACGTGTTCTTAGGCTCCTGTTAATTTTCGCGTCGCCCCAAGCGGCTGAGTACGGTAAACCTGAGGATACCGAACGTCGAGTAGGTGGAAGGTCCGGAGCAATCCGGGATGGAAACCGAAAAACGCATAGGGGACTTCAGGGTAAACAGGAAGGTCTCTTGGGGCATTACTTTTCCCCAGAACCTCCACACCGGCCTCTCAATTCAAATCAGCCCTTTTTGGGGCCTTGGCGCAGGCTTTGTCCACAGCCTCGGCATCGAATGCCCCACCTCTTCTCCGAAGCTTCCTGACCCCCTCCACAAGCCGCGCCACGGGCGCCGGATCCTCGTAGCGAAGCCAGCGGTACGCGGTGGGCGGCGACCACGGCTTGCTTCGCGTTTCGTACAGCCGGCGGTGAGCGTCGACGACGATCTTTTCCACATCTCTTAACAATCCGGAGCGCTGGAGGTCGGCGAAATCCTGGTCCACCATCCAGGCGAGCAGGCGGGCCAGCCGTGCCGCGGGGTCAGACGCGGTCAGGCGCCGGGGTGGGGATGTCGTAGACGCTCGCCCGCAGGGTGCAGACAAAGGGAAGGTTGCGATAGAGCTCGCGGTAGTCGAGCCCGTAGCCGACGACGTAGTCGGTCGGGATCTGGAAGCCGGCGTAGCGCAGCGGCAGGTTCACGAGCCGGCGCAGGGGCCGCTCGAGAAGCGTCACCACCTCCAGCGAGGTGGGTTGCCTTCGGCGAAGCTCGGACAGAACGTAGTCGGTTGTGAAACCGGTGTTGATGATGTCCTCGACCAGCAAGACGTGCCGGCCCTCGATCGGGTAGTCGATGTCACGCACGATCCGCACGCGGTCCTGCGGCTGGGCACCGGCGTAGCGCTTGAGGTCGAGGTAGTCGATGACGAAGGGCACCTTGATCTGTCGTGCGAGGTCGGCCAGGAAAAACGTGATCCCTTTGAGCACGCCGACCAGGACGAGCGACTGCCCGCTGTAGTCGCGCGATATCTTCCGACCCAACGCACGGAGGCGCGTCTCCAGCTCGACGGGGGAGATCAGGATCTCGCCGACGTCTTCCTTGCGCAGGTGCTGCACCTCGAGCGCGCCGTAGCCGGCCTTCGCGAGCAGCTGTTGGTAATCCTTGCGGTAGAGCAACCGGACGTTCAGCTCCGGGTAGAGCTCGCGAAGCATGCGCAGCTTGCGGTTCTTCGGTGTGACCAGCGACTGCTTCATCGTCGTGAGCTCGATGTAAAGGTCGTGCTCTGGGAGGTAGAAGTCCGGGGTGAACATTTCGGCGACCCGCGCGCCCTCCCAGGAGATGGGAAAGGACACCGGCTCGTAGTGCCAGCGGATGCGGTAGTAATCGAGAAAGCGCGCGAACTCCTGCTCGGACGGATGGGCGAACTCGACACGCGAGTGGGCCGGGCCTGAACGTCTGACCAGGCGCGAGCGCTGCTTGACCGGGCGGCGCCATTTCTGGGCGACAGAAGTTTGGTAAGTCGACGACGCCAATGGGACGAAGCAGATTGTACTCTCGGAATTGGAGCCGTCTAGATGAGCACACCGGCGCAGCGGATGGTCATCGAGCAACTGCGTCCGCATGGCGTGACTGACGAGCGGGTGCTCGAGGCGATGACCTCGGTTCCACGCGAAGAGTTCCTTGCGCCGCGCATGCGGCGGCACGCCTACGAAGACCGCGCGCTTGCGATCGAATGCGGGCAGACCATCTCGCAGCCACTTGTGGTCGCATTGATGGCGCAGGCGGCGGCGCCCCAGCCCGAAGACGTCGCGCTCGAAGTCGGCACCGGTTCCGGCTATGCGGCCGCGGTGCTTAGCCGGCTGTGCCGCAAGGTCATGACCATCGAGCGCGAGCCCGCCCTCGCGGAGCATGCGGCGGAGACATTGAGGCGGCTGGGGTTCGACAACGTCGAGGTCGCGGTCGGGGATGGCAGCCAGGGGTGGCCGCCCGAGGCGCCCTATAACGTGATCCTCGTCGCGGCGGCGGCACGCGCCGTTCCCCCGGCGCTCATCGAACAGCTCACCGATGCGGGCCGGATGGTGATCCCGGTGTCGGTCGGACCCGACCAGCCGCAGGACCTCCGCGTCTACCTCCGCCGGGGCGCCGAAGTCAGCTACCGCTCGATGTTCCCGGTCCTCTTCGTCCCGCTACGGACTGGGTGAGGCTTTCGGCGAGGGCGATGCGCCGGTCGGCGGGGTCGAGGGCGTGCCGGTCAGGGTCTGGAGCTGCTGGAGGATCCGGCCGACGGTCTGCATCTCGGTGGCGAATGTGGGTAGTGCTGGTTGGCCTGGTCGGTGAGGCTCTGGATCTGCGCCACCTGGGCGGCCGTGTAGGTGCTGGGCGGCGGTTGGGTGGTGGTGGGCGGCGGCGCTGTGCCCACCAGCTGCTGGATCGCCTGGTCGAGCGTGGTTGCATATGCCACCTGGGACTCGTCGGCGAGGATGACCCGCTTCAGCTCGGGCAGGCTTGACTCCTGCTTGGCGCGCAGGTAGATCGGCTCGAAATAGAGGAAGGAGTTGCCGATCGGTACGACGAGCAGGTTGCCCTGCTGGACCGAGGACCCAGCCTGGTTGAAGAGGGTGAAGTCGGCCGAGATCGTCGTGTTGGCGTTGATGCGGTTCGCCACCTGCTGCGGACCGAAGATGACCTTGTCCTTGGGCAGCTGGTAGGACACGTACTCGCCGTAATGCGGCCCATCGCTGCGGGCCGCCATCCACGAGACAAGGTTGATCTTGCCAAGCGGCGTGTACGGCATGATCAGGAGGAACTCAGGCGTCGACTCGCCTGGCAATCGGAAGAGCACGTAGTAAGGCGTCAGCTCGGTGGCCGTGCTGTTGGGCGAGTTCTGCGCGGTGGGGACCGCCCAAACGTCCTCTCGCGCGAACAAGACCTTCGCGCCGTTGGGGTCAGCGCTGACGTGATAGGTGGCGTATACCTGGACCTGGGCGTTGAACAGGTCCTCAGGGACCCGCAGGTGTGCGCGCAGCCCTTGCGGCATCGCGTCGATCGGCTTGAACAGCGACGGGAATGTGGCCTCGTACGCCTTTATCAACGGATCCTGCGGGTCGATCACGTAGAAGTTCGTCGTCCCGTCGTATGCGTTGACCACGACCTTGACCGAGTTGCGGATGTAGTTGATGTAGTTGTCGCCGAATGACATCGTCTGCGAGTACGGATAGCTCGATGCTGAGGTGTACGCGTCGAGGATCCAGTA
>VBII01000068.1 GCA_005887735.1 Chloroflexota bacterium | reverse complement strand
CGTTTGCTGCTTCCGCTCGTGGCCAATGACCTTCCGGTTCGGATCGCCGTCGTCGTGATCAAGACCAACGGAGACACCCTTTTGCAACTCGCAGCCAATCCCGATCAGCCGGACCAGTGCATCTGCCAGCCCGGCGCGGGCAAAGCCTCATTCCCGCACCTAGACGACGTGCTGGGCGGCCGCGCAGACACGTACGGCACGCGCTACGAAGGGCTCGCCGACCTCGGCTCGGGCCGCCTGCTGTACACGGTCGGGCCGATCATCGATGCGGGCGGTTACCTGACCGGCGCCGTTCTCGTAGGCGAATCTCTCGACCAGATCTTTGGCCTCGTTCAAGAGCGAGCCCACTTGCAACTCTCCCTGTATACGGCGGAAGGCACCGCTCTGGGAGCCACCACGCGGCTGGACTTTCACGTTCCAGCTCTGACCCCGGGAGAGCGTGCCGAGGTGATGAGTCAAAGCGGCGTCCTCTCGAAGCGGGTCGCGGCTTCGGGACACCAGGCGGCGGTCTTCTACGTGCCGTGGGTCGTGCGCTTTGAAGCGGTCGGCTACGCGGCTCTGATCGTCTCCGCGGACCCGGTCGTGGGAGCGCAGGGCCTCGTGGTCCTCGTGCTTCTGATCGTGTGCCTCGCGGCGCTCGCGTTGACGCTGCTTGTGGCAGCAATCGTCACGCGCTCGATCGCACGACCGATGAAGGAGCTGATCAAGGCGACCTCAGAGGTTGCCGCGGGCAACCTCGAATATCGGGCGATCGTCGAGTCGGCGGACGAGATCGGACACCTCGCCACCTCCTTCAACCTCATGACCTCCGTGCTGAAGGAGCGCACACACAGCCTCGAGCAGCTCACGGACGACACTATCGTCACCCTCGCGGCGACGATCGACGCGCGTGACCCGTACACCCACGGCCACTCGATGCGGGTCTCGATGTACGCCGACGCCCTGGCCGCAGGTTTCGGCTACGGCGACATCGAGCGGGATGCGATCAAGCGTGGGTGCATGGTGCATGACATCGGCAAGATCGGAGTGCCGGACAGCATCTTGCGCAAGGCAGGCCCTCTGGACGCCAAAGAGCTGCTCGAGATGCGGCGGCACCCGGTCGTCGGCCACCGCCTGGTCAGCGGCCTGCCGTGGGACCGCATCGTGCTCGATATCGTGCTGCATCACCACGAGCGTTGGGACGGAAACGGATATCCCGCCGGGTTGGCCGGCGAAGCCGTCCCGAGGGTGGCGCGGATCGTCGCGATCGCGGACACGCTCGACGCCATGACCTCACCCCGTCCGTATCGCCCCGCCTACACGTTTCGGCGCGCCGCGGACGAGATCATCGCCCAGGCAGGGGTGCAGTTCGACTCGGAGATGGCCGACGTGCTCAAAGCACGGAGACAGGAGATCGCAGCGCTGGTCAAGAGCGCGCTGCACGTTTGGGTTCCAAAGGTTTATCGAAACAGGCATCGACGGAATGTCACGTTGGGCGAGGGTCGCCTGGAGGTGGTGTCGTGATAGGGGCAAAAGTGATCGCGCTGCGGCCGTCGTCTGGGCGGCGGCGATTGGTGTTCATCGCCATCTGCTACGTCGCGGGCCTCCTCTTCATCGCGAACCTCGCCTTCGGTACCAGCATGTTCTTCGGTGCGTCGACGGGCCCCGCGCGCACCGGCGCCTACAACACCCGCGTGCCGATCGTCGCACCGCTCGATCCGGACACGATCCCGGAGGCAATCATTGAAGCCACCGGCGGCCAGCCGGCAACCGGCGCGACGCCCATCGGCGCGACGACGACCAGCGAACCGACGATCGGCCAGCTAGACCGGAACAAGCATCAACAGAGTGTCCCGTTGGTCGATAGTCGCCTGGAGGATGTGTCGTGAAAGGGGCAAATCTGATCGCGCAGCGGCCGTCGTTTGGGCGGTGGCGATTGGTGGCCATCGCAATCTGCTACATCGCAGGGCTCATCGTCATCGGGAACCTCGCATTCGGTAACAGCATGTTCCTAGGTGCCTCCACGAGCCACACGCGCACCGGCGCCTACAACACCCGCCTGCCGCTCGTCGCGCCGGTTGACTCCGGCAAGGTCGCGAAGGCGGTCATCGAAGCCGCGGGCGGCCAGCCGACGATCGGCCAGCCGCTGCCGGCCGACGCCCCGGCCCCCGCGCCGGGCAACCCGTCGACGCCGCCTGTCACGACCGCGTCGATCAGCGCCCCAACGACGCCAACCTACGGCGCAGTGAGCAAGTCCACCACGCTCTCTTATGCGGACTGGCTCGCCCTGATCCAGACGTACCAGGCCCAGACGTACCAGACCCCGACGTCCGAAACGCCTCCATCCCGGACCAAGAATCACAACAAATAGCGAGGACTCCGGCTCACTCGGGCGTATGGATTGTTCCGCGCGTTTTGCGCAAAACGCGCCTTTCCCAGGCGAGTGAAACACCCTTTTTGCGCAAAACGCGTGAAATTCCCGGTCACGGGCACGCGCCCGAATAGGGCTTACACTCGCCGCGATGGCGCGCCGGAGGCTGAAGCTGATCTTCGACCCCTCACTGGTCAAGGAACCCGTGATCTACCAGGTCGGTCGCAAGTTCGAGATCGTCACCAACATCCGGCGCGCCGACGTGACCCGCGACCAGGGCTGGGTGCTGCTCGAGGTCTCCGGCGAACCCGAAGAGCTGGACAAGGGCGTTGAGTACCTTGAATCGCGAGGCGTCAAGGTTGAGCCGGCCGAAGGGGACCTGGTCGAGTAGTCCTCCGGGTTCGGCTTTCGGGGTTCAGGCCGGCCCCTCCGGCGCTTCGCGCCACCTCCCTATGAATGGGGAGGACTTGGTGAGAACCATGCGGGCGCCTGGGAGTGGCTTGGTGTCGGGCGGTAGGGCGTTGATGATTTCCAGCAGGCGTGGGCCCACGTCTTTCGTCTCCGTGCGGAACGGGGTGAAGGCGTCGTCGCGGTCCGGGTGGGCGCGGAAGTGCAGCTCCACCTCGCGACCGCCGCGCGCCGGCGCGTGTGAGGTCAGGCGGTTGAAGTCCGGCGCCGGAACCAGCCACCACACCACCGGGGCGAGGTCCAGGACCAGGACGATCACGTAGATCCACGACGGGTCGCGCGGGATCGTGCTCTCGAAGTAGGTGGCGTTCGATTGGACGAATCCTGACTCACCGAGGTGAAAACAAGCCTTTGCCTGGAGTGAAGCAAATGTGTTCCTGCCTTTGACGGCGACCACCAGGTCGCGATGGTCGTCGTCGGCGTCGACCTGGAATGGGACCAGGGCGCCCTCCGTGGTCAGCATCGCGTAGACCGCGAGCAGATATTCACCGATTCGGCCCGCTTGGACGTCGCTGATTTGCATCTGCCCCTCCGGCGCTTCGCGCCACCTCCCCATGAATGGGGAGGAGCTTAACTACCATTTCCGGCGGAGATGGAATCGAGGGTTGACGTTGTCATTGTCGGGGCGGGGCAGGCCGGGCTTGCGACCAGCTGGTATCTCACGCAGGCGAACGTCGACCATGTGATCCTCGAGGCCGGCCGCGTAGCGGAGACCTGGCGTTCCCGCCGCTGGGATTCCTTTTGCCTGGTCACGCCGAACTGGTCCGTCCAGCTCCCGGGCGCGAAGTACGCCGGCCCCGACCCTGACGGGTTCATGGACCTGGCCGCGCTCGTCGGGCACTTCCAGGGCTGGGCCGACTCCTTCGACGCGCCGGTCACCGAGGGCTGCGCGGTGACCGCGCTCGACGCCGACGGCGACCACTTCGTCCTGAGCACGTCGAACGGAAAGCTGCTTGCGCGGACCGTGGTCGTCGCCTCAGGCGGGTATCAGCGGCCGCATCTGCCGGCCAATGCGGGCCGGCTCCCCCAAGACCTGACGCAGCTTCTCGCCGAGGAATACACCAACCCCGAGGCGCTGCCCCCCGGCGCAGTCCTCATCGTCGGGAGCGGGCAGACCGGCTGCCAGCTCGCCGAAGAGCTGCACGAGGCCGGGCGCAAGGTCTTCCTCTCCTGCGGGCGCTGTCCGTGGGCGCCTCGCAGGCTCGGTGACCACGACCTGGTGTGGTGGATCGTCGAATCGGGATTCTTTGCGCGCACCCTCGCGCAGCTGCCGTCGCCGGCGGCGCGACTGTTCGGGAATCCGCAGGCGACCGGGCACGGCGGCGGGCACGACCTGCACTACCGGACCCTCAACGAGATGGGGGTGGAGCTGGTCGGCAGGTTTGCGGGTGCGGAGGACGGCAAGATCCACTTCGCCGACGACCTGGCGCAGAGCATCCAGGCGGGCGACAACATGACCGGCGTCCTCATGAAGTACGTCGATGCGCTGTGCGCACGGGAAGGCATTCCCATTCCTTTTGAGCTGCCGCCGCCGCTTAGGATCACGGGTCGCGCCGAGCTCGACATCAAGCGCGACGGAATCGGCGCCGTCATCTGGACAAGCGGATATCGGCCCGCTTACGACTGGGTCCACTTCCCGGTCTTTGACGACATGGGCTTTCCGATCCAGCAGGACGGTCGCAGCTCTGTGCCAGGCTTGTACTTCATGGGCGTGCACTTCCAGCGCAAGGCGCAGTCGGCGGTGCTCTACGGCGTCGGTGAGGATGCTGAGGTCGTGGCCCGGGACATCTCCAGATGAAGGTCGCCGTTGCCATGTCCGGCGGTGTCGATTCGTCCGTTGCTGCTGCGCTGCTCCAGGCCCAGGGACATGACGTCGTCGGAGTGACGCTTCAGCAGTGGCCCCGCGGCGATTCGGACGAGGCCGCACGCCACGGTGGATGCTGCTCGCTCAACGCCGTCGAGGACGCGCGTCGCGTGGCGAGCCTCCTCGGCACTCCTTATTACTGCTGGAACCTGGAGAAGGAGTTCGGCGAGCGCGTCATCGAGCCGTTTCACCGCGACTATCTCGAAGGTCGGACGCCGAACCCGTGCGTGCGGTGCAACGCCTTCGTGCGCTTCGACCTCATGCTTTCTCGCGTGGTCGAGCTCGGCTTCGATCGCCTGGCGACCGGGCATTATGCCCGCATCGTCCAGGGACCGGGTGGACCAGAGCTGCATGCCGCGGTCGACCCGGCGAAGGACCAGTCCTACATGCTTTATCACCTCGACCGCGACCGCCTGGCCCGCATCGTCTTTCCGCTCGGCGGCATGACCAAGAGCGAGGTCCGCGAGCACGCACGCGAGTTCGCGCTACCTGTCGCCAACAAGGCTGAGAGCCAGGAGATCTGCTTTGTGCCCCGCGGCCAGACCGCACGCTATCTCTCCGAGCGCCTGCCCGTTCGCGCCGGGGCCGTGGTCGATTCAAGCGGCCGCGAGCTGGGCACGCACCGGGGCACGGCGCTGTACACCGTCGGCCAGCGCAGCGGCTTCGGCGACCTCGCTGAGCCCGGGCCGTGGTTCGTCCTGCGGATCGATGCGCGCTCGAACCAGATCGTGGTCGGCCGCAGGGAGGAGCTCGCGGTGCGCGAGGTCGAGCTCCGGGACGTGACCTTCACGCACAGCCCTACCGAGGCTCCGGTTGCGTGCGAGGCCCGTCTTCGGTATCACGCGCCGGCGATCCCAGCGGTCTACCAGCGCGGCCGCCTGACGCTGGACGAACCGTTCCTCGGCGCCGCGCCTGGCCAGGCGGCGGTCCTCTATTCCGGCACTCGGGTCCTCGGCGGAGGGATTATCACCTCCGCGGCTTGAGCGGGACACCAGACCTACTTCTCGCGGCGTTCCACTGGCTCGAGTACCTCGGACTGCTCGGCGGCATCGGTTCGTTCGTGATCACGCGTCTCGGCCGGATCGGTCCGCGAATCAGCTGGGCGAATCCTCCGATGCACCTCGCCTTCGCCGCGGCTCTAACGGGCGGTTTCTGCCTGCTGCTGTTCATCCCGACCTGGGTCGGGAGCGTACGGGTGGCGGCCGGATGCTTGTGGCGGTTCCGGCCGTGTTCGCGGCGGCGATCCTGCCACTCGCGAGCCACGCCGCCCTACTTCCGCTGCCCGCGGGGGCGGAGTTCGCAGACGCGCTGCACGTGCTGTCAGCCGGCATGTGGGCGGGGGGCATCCTCGCCCTGGCGAGCCTGCGCCCGCCGGGCGGCTGGGGCTCGGCAGAGGCACGCGACCTGGTGGAGCGTTTCGGCCGCGTCGCGCTGATCGCCTTCGGGATCACGGCGCTGACCGGCGTGCTGCGCGCGACCGAGCAGCTGACTGCGATGACCGACCTCTGGTCGACTCCTTATGGCGTGGTCCTGAGCCTGAAGTCGTTGGGTGTCCTGGTCATGCTCGTGCTGTCCGCCATCGCCTGGCGAAGGGGCACGCCGGTGGCGGGCGTAGAGGCGGGTTTCGCGGTGGTCGTCGTCGGCGCGACCGCGCTGCTGGCCGCATTTCCATTTACGGGCATACGATGAGGACGTGGCGAAGGTGCGGGACGTGATGGCGACCCGGCTTCACACGGTCGAGCCCGCGGACACGGTCGGCGAGGCGGTGGCGGTGATGGCGCAACACCGCGTCGGCTCGGTCCTGATCATGGAAGGCGACCGGCTCCTCGGGATCTTCACGGAACGCGATACGGTGCGCGCTCTTTCCCAGGCGCACGACGCCGCCCGCCACGAGATCGTGTCGTGGATGACGCACGGTCCGAAAACCGTGAGCCCTGACGAGGACAGCGAGGCGGCGCTGCGGACGATGCTCGATC
>VBII01000310.1:558-4402 GCA_005887735.1 Chloroflexota bacterium | reverse complement strand
AGAGCAGGCAGAGGTCGGTGAGGAAGGGCAACGCAAGGGCGACCCGCGCGCGACTCGCCGCCGCGTCAAGACCCCAGCGGTGCGCCAGCAGCGTGTAGGTCAATGCCCCGCCGATGGCCCAGAAACCGAAGAGCGCGGCGAGGTCGCGGCTCAACAGCACGCCGACGCACGCGAACAGCAGCGCGGTGAGGACGGCGTGAAAACGAGCTGCGCCCGGCTCGGAGCGAC
The DNA here is from genome assembly GCA_005887735.1 of Chloroflexota bacterium. Taxonomy (GTDB): domain Bacteria; phylum Chloroflexota; class Dormibacteria; order Dormibacterales; family Dormibacteraceae; genus 40CM-4-65-16. Next base: position 4,174 of record VBII01000310.1, on the reverse strand, counting down.
CCATGACCTGGTGCCATCCGATCGCGCCGATGAAGCAGACCTCGATCGCCACCAGCGCCGCGACCGAAACCTTGTCCGCGCGCAAGATGAGGTCGATTCCGAAGGTCTGGAAATTCGTGGGGCCGTTGAAGGCGACCGGCATCGTGAAGTAGTGGTAGGCCGCCTCGAAAGGCGTGGACCGTTTCGTGAGGCCCCACCCGACGAGCAGCGTCAGGAGCAGCGTCAGGACGGTGCCGAGCATCGCGGTCGCCGAAGCCGATCTCCGCGTGCGCACGCTCGAGAGCGCGAGGACGAAGGTAGCCATCGGCAGGATGAGAAGAACCGGGACTGCCCAGGGCAGCGTCGACGCCGGGTCGAAGCCGGACCTGGCGGCCGACGCTGCTCCGGACGCCGCGGCGACGATCTCGCCGACGCGGGCGAACAAGCTCAGCGCGGGCCCTCCCGACCGGCGATTCCCAGACCCAGCGCGACCAGCGCCGTGGCCGCGATGGCGAGCACCACGGCAAACTCCTGGCCGAACAGCTGCGGGCCACCGGCCGCTGCGAAGCGCGCGACGCCGGCAAACGCGACGCCCGCGCCGGCGAACATCAGAGGGACACCGGCCAGAGCGGCGGTCACGTCTCGCCGCCATGCCGCGGCGAATGCCCCTGCCGCGATCAATCCCGCGGCGACGAAGAAAACAGCGACGAGACTGATGGTCACCGCGTTCGCTCTCTCACCCGCCAGACGGCCGTCGCCCCCGCAAACGCGACCAGCACCAGCACCGCCAGTGCTTCGGTCGACAGCGCGTCGTGCGCGAAGAAGAGCCGGCCGAGATTGGCGACGCCGAAAGCGCCGCCATAGAAGTTGGCGTGCACAAAGTCACCGCGGAACGCCGAGTAGACAAGGACCGCGAGCAGGCCCGCGGCGCCGACCGCGCCGACCTGCCGCCACAGCGGCCCGACCACGCTTGCCATCGGACGGTAGAGCGGGCTGGCGACCAGCAGCGCGCACCCGGCGTAGCAGACAAGGGCCACCGCCGCGACCAAACCGGCCGACAGGGATATGTAGATGCCGGCCAATCCGACCCCGACCACGGCCATCGATGCGCCGCGCAGATCGCGGCCTCCCAAAAGCGCGACTCCCAGTGCTCCGGCCAGCGAAACCCCGGATGACACGTAGAAACCAATCGCGTGGAGGGAGTCCATGGACACTCCGTGTAATGAAAAGAGCGGCTTTACACGCCGGCTTTTTCTGCTATCTGCCCGGCTCGCGCCAAGCATACAGAATGCCGGCTGCGGCAATTAGGAGGGCGGCTGCCGCGGCGGCCAGGCCGGCGGTTGTCGGTCGCTGCGAGATGGCGGCGTATCCGAAGGCACCTATCAAGCCCAGCCAGGCGAGACCGGCGGCCGCAGCGCCGATGCGGACGATATCCCACCGCCTGAGCCGGCGCGAAAATACCGCCATGGAGGGAGTATCGCAGGATGGCAATTTCCCTCTCCCCACAGGGGAGAGGGCTAGGGAGAGGGGCGTGTTCAGCACTAGCTAAGCCAGCGACTCCACCCACGCCCGGTGCAGCGACCCATACCGCCCCGCCCGCTCGCGCAGCTCCCCCGGCGCGCCGTCCTCCACCACTCGTCCATCGTCGATCACCAACACCCGATCCGCGATCTCGACCGTCGACAACCGGTGCGCGATGATGAACGCCGTCCGTCCCCGCAGCAGCGTGCGCAGCGCGCGCTGCACCAAACGCTCTGAGGGGAGGTCGAGCGACGACGTCGCCTCATCGAGAATGAGCACCCGCGGGTCCGCAAGAAAGGCGCGCGCAAACGCCACCAGCTGGCGCTGGCCGGACGAGAGCCGAACGCCCCGGCGCCTGACGTCCGTGTCGTATCCGTTCGGCATCGCGGCGATGAAGTCGTGCGCGCCGATCGCGCGTGCGGCCGTCTCCATCTCCTCTCGCGTCGCGTCTGGACGGCCGAACAGGATGTTGTCGCCCACCGTTCCCGAGAACAGAAAGCTCTCCTGTGTGACCACGACGATCGCGCGGCGGAGGTCGCCCACCGCGATCGACCGCAGGTCGACGCCGTCCAATGTGACCCGCCCTTCGGTCGGGTCGTAAAACCGCGCGATCAACCGTGCCATGGTGGACTTGCCCGCGCCCGTCTCGCCGACGATCGCCACGATCTGGCCCGCCGGCACGCGCAGGTCGATGTCGTGCAGCACCGGCTTCTCGTGATAGGCGAACGTGACATGCTCGAACGCGATCGCACCCTCCGCCTCGACCAACGGGGTCGGGTCGACCGGCTCCCGCACGGTAGGCGACTCCTCGACGACTCCGGCCAGCTTCTCCAGCGCCGCGCCGGCCGCCTGGAAGACGTTGTAGAACTGCGACAGCTCCTGCATCGGGTCGAAGAACTGGCGCAGGTAAAGCACGAACGCTGTCAGCACGCCCAGCGTGAGCTGGCCCTGCACGACCATGTACCCGCCGAACAGCAGGACCGACGCAGTTGTCAACCGCCCGAGCAGGTTGATGGCAGGCCCGAAGGTGGAGACCAGCCGGTTCGACCAGATGTTGGCATCGCGATAGCGGGCGTTGACGTCTTCGAAGATCTCCTGGTTGCGCGGCTCACGGCGGAACACGTGCACCGCGCGGATGCCGCCTAACGATTCGACGTAGTGCACGATGACGAGCACGATCGCGCGTCTCACAGCGCGGTAAGACCTCGCGGAGTTGGCGCGGAACCAGTACGTCAGCGCCACCACGATCGGCATCGCGACCAGCGCCACGAGCCCGAGCCGCACGTCGAGATGGATGAGGATCGCGGAGATTGCGACGACCGAGATCAACGAAGTGATCACCGACGTGAGCCCGGTTGCCAGGAGCTCGTTCAGCGCGTCGATGTCCGAGGTGAGCCTCGAGATGATGCGGCCCGACGTGTAGCGCTCGTAAAAGGACAGCGAGAGCTCCTGGACGTGCGCGAACAGCATCTGCCGCAAGTCGAACAGGATGTCCGCGCCGATTCGCCCCGACAGGCGAAGAAACCCGTAGTTGGCGGCGGAGTTGCCCGAGCCCGACGAGATAAGGAATCGAAAGGAACGCGGCGGATCGGATCGTGATCAGCGCCACCGCCAGCGCCAACCGGCCTCGGTAGGGCCGCGCCAGGCTGGCGAGCAGGGTCCGGCTTCGCCGCCGCAGCAGCCCCGCGACGGAAGGGGAGAACTCGTCGACCTCCTCGGCGGCGACTCCGCGCCAGCGATCCGCGGGAGAAACGGCGCTCACGCCATGGCCTCCTCGTACTCCTGCGACAGCAGCGCCCGGTACAGCGGGTTGGCACGCATCAGCTCGGTGTGCGTACCGGAAGCCGCCACCCGTCCCCCATCGACCAGGACCACCCGGTCGGCCAGGGCGAGCGTCGAGGGGCGATGCACGACCAGCATCCCGGTCACGCCCTCGAGCACCCTCGCCAGCGCCTCCTCGATCACCGCCTCGGTGTGCACGTCGACGGAGGAGAGCGGATCGTCGAGGACCAGCACCGACGGAGATCCGAGCACAGCACGCGCCAGCGCGAGCCTCTGCCGCTGCCCGCCGGACAGCGTGTAGCCCTGCTCACCCACGCGCGTCTCGAGGCCCCAA
>VBII01000310.1:0-475 GCA_005887735.1 Chloroflexota bacterium | reverse complement strand
ACGCAAAGCCGATGTGGGAGCGCAGCGACCGCAGCGTGATGTCGCGCACGTCAATCCCGTCGAGCAGGACCGCTCCCTCGCTCACGTCGTACAGGCGCGGCGCGAGATAGGCGAGCGACGTCTTGCCGGTGCCGGTCCGGCCAACGAGCCCCACCGTCTCGTGCGGCTCGACCACCAGGTTGAGCCCGCGGAGGATCCAGTCGTTCGAGTTCGGATATCGGAACCCGACGTCGCGAAACTCGAGCCGCCCCCGTGCCTGCTCGAGCGACCGCGACTGCGGACGGTCCGCGATTTCAGGTCGCGAGTCGAGCACCTCGTTGAGGCGCTCCGACGCGGTCTTGCACTCTTCGCTCATCGACAGCACCCAGCCGAGCGCGTCCATCGGCCAGGTGAGCATGAACACGTAGCTCATGAAGGCGACCAGGCCGCCGATGGTCAGCCTCCCCTCGATCACGTTGAGGCCGCCAAGCAGCAG
>VBII01000307.1 GCA_005887735.1 Chloroflexota bacterium | reverse complement strand
CCGCAGCCCGATTCCTATGCGACGGTGGTGGTCGACAAGGCCAACAACGTCACCCGCCGGCTCCCCGTCTACTCGGCGCAAAAGACCGGCGCCCTCAATTCCCGCCGCGCCTACAAGGGAAGCGTCACGTATCTCGGCAAGACCGGCCCGCTCGACATGCAGGGAGTGCTCGACCGGATCCTGGCCCATTCCGCGACGGCGCAGTTGATCGCGAACAAGATCGCGATTCATTTCGTGACGGCGCGCCCGAGCGCGAGCTACGTCAAGAGCCTCGCCGACACGTTCAGGCGCAGTAAATACGACATGAAGATCCTGATGCGCGCTGTCTTCACCAGTCCGGAATTTTCTGCGGACGCCGGCTATCGAAGCCTGGTCAAGTCCCCGGTCGAGTTCATGGTCCACGGGGCGCGCGCTCTTGAGGTTCCGTCGCTGTCGAAGCTCATCGCGGGCTCGGGCTCCGGCATGGGGCAGAGCCTTTTCGATCCGCCTGACGTCAACGGATGGCCGAACAACGAGTCGTGGATCTCGTCCAACACCGTGGTCGAGCGGGTCAACTTCGCAACCGGCGCCCTGGCGCAGGTGAAAGGTTCTTTGCCCTCGCCTCTGGACGCGGTGCACCACCAACTCGATGGTGTCCTCAGCCCGCAGACGGCGAGCCTTTTCAACCAGGCGGCCGACGATCGGGCTCGTTGGTTCATCGCCCTGGCCTCACCGGAATTCCAGCTCAAGTAGGTGCACGAAGCATGAACAAAGAAGTCGGAATCAACCAGCTCAAGCGGCGCGATTTCCTCAAAGCGGGACTCGTTTTCGGCGCCGGCGCCTCGGGTCTCGCTGCTGGATACGCGGCCGTCCCCGACGCTTTTGCTCGCGCGGTCTACGCGGCCAAGAAAGAAGGAATGACCAACGACAACATCCTCGTGATGATCCAGCTCGCCGGCGGAAATGATGGCCTGCGCACGCTTGTGCCGCTTGCCGATCCCGCGCTGCATGACCTCCGGCCGAAGCTGGCGGGACCCATGGTTTCGCAGGCGTTGCCCCTCAACTCGCAGTACGGCCTCAATCACAACCTGGCCGGGATCAAAGGACTCTGGGACAAGGGCAAGGTCGCCGTCGTCCAGGGCGTCGGCTATCCGAACTCGACCTTTTCCCATTTCGAATCGATCCGGATCTGGGAGACCGGCGACCCGACGCGGCGCCAGGTCGACGGCTGGCTTGGCCGGACTCTTGCCACCAGCTACGACTCCAACGGCCACCCCCTCACCGGCTGCGCGTGCGGGGCGACCGACGCGCCGGGTGCGCTGCGCGATCTTCAAGCGACGCTGACCGTGATCCAGGACCAGAAGAAGTTCGGGTTCACCGGCGGCAGCGAGGTCGAGGCCGCGGTGGGCGCGCTGTACAAAGGCACGCCCGGCATCTACGGAGCTCTGTTCGACACCGCGATCGCGACCGCCACAGAGACCATGGCCACCTTGCGCACGTCAGCCTCGAGCTATCAGCCGATGGCGGATTACTCCGACAAGGTGAAGCTCGTGTACTCGTCGAAGAACCAGCTTGCGGCTGCGCTGCAGCTGGCGGCCGAGCTCATCGTCACCCGCACTGGGGTCAAGCTGCTGCACGTCACGCTTGGCGGATTCGACACTCACTACACCGAGCTCAACCGCCACGACGACCTGATGGGCTACCTCGACTCCGCGGTCTCGGCCTTCTACCAGGACCTGTCGGCGCACAACATGGCGGACAAGGTGCTCATCGCCACCTGGTCGGAGTTCGGTCGCCGGCCGAAAGAAAACGCCAGCGGCGGGACCGACCACGGCGCGGCTGCACCGCTGCTGTTGATCGGCGATCCGGTCACCGGCGGCCTGTATGGAGAGGAGCCGAGCCTTTCCAGCCTCGACAACACCGGGAACCTGAAATACGCGGTCGACTTCCGCTCGGTGTACCAGGAGATTCTGAGCGGTCACCTCGGCGCCGACGCGAACAAGATCCTGGGTGCGACGTTCGATCGAGTTTCATTCCTGAAGGCGCCGGTCGCGGTCTGAGCATGCGGCTTCTTCTGAT
>VBII01000309.1 GCA_005887735.1 Chloroflexota bacterium | reverse complement strand
TACCAGGTGCGGTAAACAGGTTCGCTCCAGCCCATCGCTCCACCGAGGAACTCGGCTCCCGCGCTGATCCCGTACCAGACGAGGCCGATCCCCCAGACCAGCTGGAACGCTTGTCGGCGCTGCCACCACTGGTCGAGCACCATCGCCGCGAACACGAAGCTCAGCACAGAGGAGCCAAGCGGCAACACGACGTTGAGAGCGCTCAATTACGTGTTCAGCTTAGGAGTCACTCGAAGAACACAGTCTCGTCGGTTCCCTGCAAGCGCACCTCAAACCGAAGGACGTTGCCGTCGCGGCGGGCGACCAGCGTGTGGCGCCGTTCTGGATCGATCGAAGACAACACCGCGTCCGCCTCGCCTGGGAAATAGATCCGAGTGTTGAGGTGTCGCAGAAGGCCACGGGCGAACAGCGTGACGTCGAAGTAGCCCGCGGCCGGCTTGCGGACCAAGAAATGGAAGGCGCCCTCCTCGTCGGTGCGACATCGCCCGAACTGGTCTTCTTGCGAAACCTCCAGAAGCGCATCGGGCACGGGTTCGCTCGCGCCGTCGAGGACCTGGCCCTCGATGCGGATGCCATCCGGCTCGGACATCGCGTCATTCTCGAAGGGAAGGGCAAACCCAAAGAACGGCCCGACGGTTTGCGATGGGGTCGGGATCACTCAGCTCTCGATCGGGGTCGCGGAGCCGCCGCGAATGACGATGTCCCACCGGTAGCCCAGCGCCCATTCGGGAACCGTCGTGTCGAGATCGAAGCGCGCGATCAGCAGCTCGCGCCCGCGGGGGTCTGGTATTGAGTTGAGGATCGGATCGATGGGCATGAGCGGATCGCCTGGAAAATACATCTGCGTCACGAGCCGGGCCGCAAGCGAGGGTCCGAACAGCGAGAAATGCACGTGCGCCGGTCGCCACGCGTTGGCGTGGTTCCGCCACGGATAGGCGCCAGGTTTGACCGTGACGAATCGGTAGCCGCCGTCACCGTCAGTGAGGCATCTGCCCGCGCCCGTGAAGTTGGGATCGAGGGGTGCGGGATGGTCGTCGACCGGGTCGACGTAACGCCCCGCCGCGTTGGCCTGCCAAACCTCGATCAGCGTGTTGCGGACCGGCCGGCCATCTGAATCCAGGACCCGCCCGCTGATCACGATCCGCTCCCCCAGCGGCTCGCCCTGATGCTGCCGGGTCAAGTCGGCATCTCCGGCCCGGACCGGAATGCGCCCGAAGACCGGGCCCGGCGCCCGGTGAAACCACTCGTCGGGAAGCTTCACCGGACTGTGGCTAGGAGCGCGCAGCTGCGTCGCGCGGTAGTCCGGGTGCAGGTACGGCGGTTCGTAATCTTGCCGGTCGGCTCGATGCTCGGTCACGACCCTTGACTGGCATTATGAACTGGCTCAAACTCCGATCGTCGGTACACGGAGCATTTGCCTTCTGCCGGCCTGAACAGGGGAGGAATTCAGGTGTCACTCACGCGCCGAGAAATGCTCAAAGGCACGGGTCTTGTCCTGGGTGGGTTGGCGGTCCCCGGTGTCCTCGAATCGTGCCTGACCTCAACATCGTCGACCCCCTCGGCCACGATCAAGATCGGCTACGTCAGCCCGATCACCGGTCCGGCCTCGGGATTCGGGGAGCCGGACGCATACGTGATCAGCCTGGCCCGGAAAGCATGGAAGGACGGGCTCTCGATCGGAGGCACCAACTACTCGGTGCAGATCGTCAATCGGGACGGCCAGTCCACGACGTCAGTCGGTTCGCAGCAGGCAAACGACCTCATCCAGAGCCAGAAGGTCGACCTGATGCTCACAACCTCCACTCCTGAGACCGTGAACCCTGTGTCGGACGCTTGCGAGGCGGCCGGCATTCCGTGCATCTCGACAGTCGTGCCGTGGGAAGCGTGGTACCTCGGCCGAGGGGGCAAGCCCGGCCAGCCCTCGCCCTTCAAGTACACGTTTCACTACTGCTTTGGCGTGGAGCCCGACCAACAAGAAGGTTGGCGTGATGTATCCGAACGACGCCGACGGCAACGCCATCCGGGGGGTGCTCGCCCCGCTGCTGAAGGGCGCCGGATACACCATCATCGATCCGGGTCCCTATGAGGACGGCACCAACGATTACACGGCGCAGATCCAGAAGTTCATCAGCGCGGATTGCCAGGTCTTCAACCCATTTCCGATTCCGCCGGACTTCGCGACGTTCTGGCGGCAGGCCGCGCAGCAGGGTTATACCAAGCACGTGAAGATCGGCCAGATCGCGAAGACCGGCCTCTTTCCATCGCAGGTCACGTCGCTTGGCTCCATCGGCAACGGCCTGGCGTCTGGCGTCTACTGGGCGCCCACCTGGCCTTACAAGTCCTCACTGACCGGCGTGACGAGCAAGCAGCTTGGCGACGGCTATGAATCCGCGACCGGTAAGCAGTGGAACCAGCAGCTCGGCGCGAGCCTGTCTCTGTTCGACGTCGCAGCCGGCGTGCTGAAAGCCAGCGGCAATCCGAAGGACAAGTCAAAGATCGTCGACGCGATGAAGACGCTGACGGTGGAAACGCCCGTCGGCAAACTCGATTGGTCAAAGCCGGTAACCCTGGCCGGGGTGGCGGTACCCAACGTGGTGAGCGCCCCGATCATCGGCGGCCAGTGGAAGGAAGGCATCTCGAAGTGGCCGATCGATTTCGCGATCTGTGAAAACGCGGCCGACCCCAACGTGCCGATCGCTTCGACGCTGAAACCGTACACGGGATAGAAACGGCCGCCATGGGGGCGAGAACTGAACCTGTTCTCGCCGCGGTCGACGTGCGGAAGCGTTTCGGAGCGCTCGCCGTGCTGGATGGCGTCAATCTCGAGCTGAGACCTGGCGAGGCAGTCGGGGTGGTCGGTCCCAATGGCGCGGGCAAGACGACGTTGCTCAGCGTGCTCGCAGGCTCGCTCGCGCCCGACACCGGAAGCATCGTCTTCCAGTCCCGCGACGTGACGTCGAAAGGCGCGGCCGACCGCTGCAAGCTCGGTATCGCTCGCACCCACCAGGTGCCGCGGCCGTTTGCCGGGATGACGGTGTTCGAGAACGTTCTGGTCGGCGCCACCGCGGGTGGCCGCCGTCGCGGCCGCGAAGCCTATGACCTCTGCCTCGAGGTGCTCGATCAGACGGCGTTGACGCACCTCGCCAACCGGCGCGCGGAAGGGCTTGGCCTCATGCAGCGCAAACGCCTCGAGCTGGCTCGCGCGCTTTCGGTCGAGCCCGCTGTCCTTCTTCTCGATGAGATCGGGGGCGGGCTCACCGACGCTGAGTCGGCGGCGCTCGTCGAGACCGTCGCCCGCTTGCGGGACCGCGGTATCGCCGTGCTGTGGATCGAGCACATCGTGCACGTCCTGATGCAGGTGGTCGGCCGGCTCGTCTGCATGGACGCCGGCCGGATCATCGCGGACGGAAGGCCGGACGAGGTCGTTTCTCAAGCCGCTGTCATCGACGCGTACCTCGGAGGCGGCGCATGACTCTGCTCAATGTGGAGGCCCTCGACTGTCGCTATGGACTGCTGCAGGCGGTCCGCAGCGTGTCCTTAAGGGTCGAGGCGGGCGAGACGGTCGCCTTGATAGGGGCCAACGGCGCGGGCAAGACCACGCTCCTCAGAGCCGTCGCCGGGGCGCACCGGCCGCACAGCGGACGGGTGGTGTTCGACGGCGTGGACATCACCCGGCTGCCCGCACATCGCAGGGTGGCCCTGGGGATCGCCCTGGTGCCCGAAGGGCGGCGCTTGTTCCCCAGCCTGACGGTCGAGGAAAACCTCCGGGTCGCGGCCTCGCGCCGCCGGCGCGGACCCTGGAACGTGCAGTCCGTCCTCGAGGTCTTTCCCATGCTGCAGCAACGCAGGCGCAGACCTGCGGCCAGCCTGTCGGGTGGCGAGCAGCAGGCGGTTGCGATCGGCCGCGCCCTCATGAGCAACCCGCGGCTCCTCCTGCTCGACGAGGTTTCGCTCGGGCTCGCCCCAATCGTCGTCGACGCCGTCTACCGGTCCCTGGCCGGCATCATCAGCGAAGGCTCAACCGTGCTCCTCGTGGAGCAGGACCTGACACGTGCGCTGAGGGTGGCGGGCCGCGTCGTCTGTTTGCTGGAAGGGCGCGTGGTGCTCGAGGAAGCGGCCGGCGGCCTCGATCGCGACCGCGTGGTCAACGCGTATTTCGGTCTACGGCGGCCCGCATGACGCTTCTGAACGCCGCGCTGCAGGGGGTCTTCCTCGGGGCTTTTTACGCGGTGCTCGCGTGCGGACTTTCGATCATGTTCGGGGTTATGAGGATCATCAACCTGGCCCACGGAGACATCGCAGTCCTTGGCGCTTATGTCGTCTTTGTGATCGTCGAGCACGCCGGCGTCTCGGCCTTCATCGCATTCGCGGCGGCGTTGCCCGTGATGGTCGTGCTGGGTTACGTGCTGCAGATCACGCTGCTGGAGAGAAGCCTCAAAGCCGGCATCCTGACGCCGCTGCTCGCCACGTTCGGCCTGTCGATCGTGATTCAGAATCTCCTCCAGCTGGCCTTCTCCCCGGACGTGCAGTCGCTCGGTGGCAGCGCGGGAGCGCTAACCACGTCGAGCTGGCAGCTGGCCGGCGGCCTTTCGGTCTCGGCGCTGGGCCTGGTGGTGCTGGTCGTCGCGGTGCTCGTCTTTGGTGCGCTGCAGCTGTTCCTGGCCAGGACTCGTATCGGCTGGATGATGCGAGCGACCGCCGAGGACGCCGACGCCGCGGAGCTCGTCGGCATCAACAGCCGGAGCGTCTATGCATGGGCGACGGCGATGGCGGTCGCGATCGCCGCGCTGGGTGGTTTCTTCCTGGCGATCCGGTCTGTATTCGACCCGGTCAGCGGCCCAACGCAGCTCATCTTCGCCTTCGAAGCCGTGGTGATCGGTGGCATGGGGTCGCTTTGGGGCACGCTGCTGGGAGGCATCGCCCTCGGGGTCGCCCAGACGCTCGGCGCGCAGGTCCATCCCCAATTTGCCGTGATGGCGGGCCACCTGCTTTTTCTAATCGTGCTCATTGTGAGGTTCGGCGGAGGGCGCGCTGTTTTGAGGGCTGCGAGATGAAAGTCGCGCGCTGGACCCGGACCTCGAAGCTCTTCACGGGCGGCACCGCGGGGGTCGCGGTGGCCCTGGCCTGCATCCCACTGGTCTTCGAATCGGACGTGGTGCAGAAGCTCACCACGCTCTTGATCCTGGTCCTGCTGGCGGCGATGTGGAATGCCCTCGCCGGATACGGCGGCCTCCTGTCGGTAGGACAGCAGGCGTTCATCGGAATCGGAGCCTACGGGACCGTCTTCTTCGCGGACCAGGGCGTCACCCCTTACGTCGCCATGATCCTTGCCACGCTGCTCGCCGGCGCGATCTCACTTCCGATCTCGCTCTTCGCGCTGCGGCTGCGCGCTGCCCAATTTGCGATAGGGATGTGGGTCATCGCCGAAGTCATGTCGATCATCGTGAGGCTGGACCAAAACCTCGGTGCCGGGACCGGGATATCGCTGATCCAGATGAACCAGTACGAGCCGAACTTCCGCCAGGCTTACACGTTCTGGCTGGCCCTTGCCTTCACAGCCATCTTCCTGGTTGCCCTTTTCTTGCTTCTGCGATCTCCGCTGGGCACCTCGTTGCAGGCGATCCGCGACGACGAGGATGCTGCCCGCTCGCTGGGGGTTCGGGTCGCGGCGCGCAAGCGCCTTCTGTTCGTCCTGGCAGGCTTCGGCTGCGGGGCGGCCGGGGTGTTGATCGTGGCCAACACGCTGTTCATCGAGCCCGGATCGGTCTTCAGCGTGCAGTGGTCGGCGTACATGATCTTCATGGTCCTCGTGGGCGGCCTCGGCACGTTTGAGGGCCCGATCATCGGCGCGATCCTGCTGTTCGCGATCCAGACGACCTTTACTCAAGGCGGCCCGTGGTACCTGGTTGGCCTCGGCGCGACCGCCGCGCTCTTCGCGCTGGCGCTTCCGCGAGGCCTGTGGGGGACGGTCGAGGAACGTCTGGGACTGCGCCTGCTGCCGGTGGGTTATCGAGTGGTGGGGGCAAAGGGTGAAGAACGAGCGGCGTGACGGGCAGCAGGCGGACGACCTGATGCAGCACCCGGGACACCTCCTGCGCCGCGCGGTCCAGGTGATGAACTCGCTGTGGGACGAGGAGGTCTCACACACGATCACGTCACCGCAGTTCGCGGCGCTAAACGCGCTGTACGCCGAACCGAATCTCGACCAGCGCACGCTCGGCCAGCGCATCTCGCTCGACCGCTCCACGATGGCCGAGGTGGTTTCGCGCTTGTGCGATCGCGGACTGATCCGCACCGAACGCGACCAACGCGACGGCCGCCGCAAGACGATCGACCTGACGACGCGGGGTTTGCATGCAGTGCAGCACTTGATCCCGCGCACGCACGCGATGACGGATCGACTCGTCGGCCCGCTCGACGCGCATCAACGAGACGAGCTGCTTCGGTTACTGACGACGGTGGTCAAAGCGAACGAGCGTCGTTAGTGCCTACCTAACGCTTGAAAACACCCTCAGAGTTGCGCCGTCACGGAGGTTGAGCTCGGCAAGGGTGGCTGACTCAGGCAGAGCTCCATGGGGATGCTGTAGTGACAGATAAGAGAACCCCGGGTGTCGTGGAGGCGACTTCTCGTCGATGAGCTCAATCAAGTCGCTGATCGTCGCCGTTGGCGGAACATCGAAGTCAAATCTGTTGCGCTCCTGATAGCGCTCCCTCTCGGGGGTCGGGATAAAGAGGGTCCCAGTCGTGATCGTGACCTTCATACCCCCGCCTCAGCGGTCGATCCGCACTATGCGCTTCGACTTGAGCTCCGAGCGCGGCAGCGTCCCGGTAGCGACGATCCGACACTCGAGCCGCACGCCCAGGGCCTGCCGCAGGTCAGCCTCCAATCGATCGGGCGAAAAATCTGCCACCGATGTCTCGAGCAACAGCGAAACCTCGTCCATCTGCCGCTCGCGGCGGCGCTCGATCACGAACTCGGTCACCTGTGGGTGCCGGCGCACGATGTCCTCGACCTGCGACGGATACAGGTTGACTCCGCGCACCGTAAACATGTCGTCCACGCGCCCCTGGATTCCACCCACCACCTTCAGGAACGGGCTCCCGCATGAGCACGGCTCGCGCGAGACGACGACGCGGTCGCCGGTCCGGTAGCGGATGAGCGGCATGCCCCAGCGGCCGAGGTTGGTGGCGATCAGCTCACCGTCGGGGGCAACTTCGAAAATGAATTCCGACTCGATCAAATGCACGCCGTCGCGCTGCGTGCAGCTGTGCCCGGTCGGGCCGAGCTCCGTCATGCCTGTGTGATCGAAGCACGCAGCCGAGTACGCGGCCTCGATCGCGGCGCGCGTCGCGGGAATGCTCGCGCCCGGCTCGCCCGCGTGGATCGTCGTTCTGACGCCGGCCGCCGACAGATCAACCCCTAGCTTGTCCGCGACGCCGGCCAGACGGAGCGCGTACGTCGGAGTCGACAGCAGCACGGTCGCGCCGAGGTCGACCAGGCTACGCACTCGCTGCTCGCTCGTCATCGCGCCGCCTGAGATGCAAAGCGCACCAAGCTGCTGCGCGCCCCCGAACGCCGACCAGAAGCCGATGAACGGGCCGAACGAGAACGCGAAGAAAACCCGATCTGACGCGCTGACGTCGGCGGCGCGATAGACATGCCCAGCCCAGATCCGGAGCCACCAGTCCCACGACTCAGCCGTGTCGAGCCAGCGCAGCGGCTTGTCGCCGCTCGACCCAGAGGTCTGGTGGAGGCGAACATACCGCTCGAGGGGAGCGGTGAGATTCGACCCGAACGGCGCGTTTGCCTCCTGGTCGGCGAGGAGCTCTGCCTTGGTGGTGAGGGGCAGCCGCTCGAAATCGTCCCACCCGCGAACGTCGTGCAGTCGAGCGCGCCAGAAGGCGTTGGTCGCGAGTACGTCGCCGAGCCCGGCCCGCAGCTTCTTCAGCTGCTGCTCGTGCAGCTCGTCCGGGCTAGTCTCTGACCGCGCGGTCGCCGATCTCAAGTACGGAATCGAGGATCTCGAAGCCCTCGTCGAGCTCGCTCTCGGTGATGCAAAGGGGTGGGTTGGTCATGATCGTGTTCCAGCGCACGAACGTGTGCATGCCGCGATCAATCAACGCTTGTGCGATCGACTTCATCTCGGGCGATGTTCCATTGAACTGAGCCAGCGGCTCCAGCGTCTGCCGGTCGCGCACGAGCTCGAGGCAGCCGAACAAATCAATCGAACGCGCTGCGCCAACGCAAGGATGCCGATCGCGCAGCGCCCGGTGCCGGCGCGCGAGCACCTCGCCCATGCGGCGGGCGTTGCCGACCATGTCGTCCTCTTCGTAAGCCTGGATCGCACCAAGGGCGGCCGCGCAGCCGAGGGGATGGCTGTTGTAGGTGAGCCCTCCGTAAAACACGTGGTCGTCGAAATACGCCGCGACCTTCGGCCGCATTCCGACCGCGCCCAAAGGGACGTAGCTGCTGGTCAGGCCTTTGGCCATGGTGATCATGTCCGGCACGACGTCCCAGTGGTCCACCGCAAACCAGCGACCGGTTCGCCCAAAACCCGTCATGACCTCGTCGCAGATCAACAGGATGCCGTGGCGGTCGCAGATCTGGCGCACACCTTGTAAGTAGCCGTCGGGCGGGATCAGGATGCCGTTGGTGCCGACGATCGGCTCGAGGATGAAGGCCGCGATGGTCTGCGGCCCCTCCAGCTGAATCGTCTCGTCGAGATTGGCCAGGGATTCTTCGACCGTGTCCCAGCCGCGCTGGATGCCGTAGTACGGATCAAGCACATGGACCACGCCGCTCGCGTACTCGTTAGGCCAGCGACGAGGATCGCCGGTCGCCTGCACGGCCGCGCCCGTCGAGCCGTGGTATGAGCGGTACCGTGCCAGGATCTTGTTCCGCCCCGTGACAACGCGTGCGATCTTGATGGCGTTCTCGTTCGCGTCGGCGCCGGCGAGCGTGAAGAAGACTTTGTCCATGTCACCAGGCAGCAATTCCGCGAGCTTGGCGCCCAGGCGTGCCCGCGCCTCATGCGCCATGAAGGGGCTGATGTAGGGGAGCTGCTCGGCCTGCCGGTGGATCGCATCGATGATCC
>VBII01000308.1 GCA_005887735.1 Chloroflexota bacterium | reverse complement strand
CGCCTACGATCCAGTTCAGCTCGCGGGGCGCGCGGTATGACCCCGTCCAGTACACCCTGGCCATGTGGAGCAACACCATGAGGATCAGGATGTTGGCGCCCCAGAAGTGGACGCCGCGAATCAGCCAGCCCAGGTACACGTTGTTCTGGATGAACAGCACGCTGGTATACGCGGGCGCCGGATTTCCCCTTGCGTCGGGCACGTAGTAGATCGCGAGAAGAATCCCGGTCAACAGCTGCAAGACGATGAGGACGAACACCATCCCGCCGAAGCAGTAGTAGAAGGCGTTGGCGAAGTTGGGAACGCGCTGGTACATCGCCTCGTCGATCGCCTTCGTAAACGGATAGCGCTCGTCCAGCCAGTTGACGACCGCAAGCTGGACCTCGCGCGGGTGGGGGATCGCCATCAGAAGCCCAGCACGATGCCGTCGATCTGGATCACGCTCGAAGTATCCCCCTGCTTCCAGGTCAGGTGCGAAAGCGGTACTGGGGCCGGGCCGCGAAGCACGGTGCCGTCGAGGTGGAAGCGCGAGCCGTGGCACGGGCAATCGAAAGTCTTCGCTGCTTCGTTCAAAGCAACCGAGCAGCCGAGGTGTGAGCAGTTGATGGCGAACACGTCGACCTTGTTCCCGTTCTTCACGGCGAAGCCGCCGAAGGCAAGGTCACCCGCCGCGTTGTCGCCTCCGCCGTCGGCCATGATGAAGGCGGTATTGGGGCTGGTGGGGGCATTGAACTTGATCGCCTCGCCATCGCCTAGCTGATCGATTGGCTTGTCCAGCGTGATGTTCACCGGACCCTTCTTCTGGCCCTTCGGCGGGGCCGGCCAGAGGTAGACCAGGATCGGCAGCGCGCCGGCGACCGTCACTGCCCCGAGGATTAGGGCCATCCACCAGCCAAGGAATGTCCGGCGAGTGACTTTCCTCGTGGCCGCAGCGTCTGCCATCCGGGTCAAATGTTAGCGGCCTGGCGCGTTCAGGTAGGAGGGCAGGCCGACCGCCTGGCGGACCTCGACCATCGTCCTCAATGCGACCTCCCGAGCCTTCTCGCTGCCCTCTTCCAGAATCGTGGTGACCTGGTCTGGACTCAGCTCAGCGCGCACCTCCCGGAACGGCTGGAAGAGCTCGATCAAGCGCTCCGCGAGCAGCTTCTTCTTGTCGAAGCAGCCGATCTGGGCTTTCCGGCAAAGCTCCCAGTAGTGCTCCCAGTCGTCGAAGAAGAGCTTGTAGTACGCGCATACGTTGCAGGTCCGCGGATGACCCGGATCGGTCCTGCGAGGGCGCTTGACGTCAGTCACCATGCTCAGCACTTGCTTGCGGATGACCTCCGGGTCATCCGTCACGCCGATTATGTTGCCGACCGTCTTTGACATCCGCTGCTTGCCATCGGTGCCTTTGATCAAATTCGTTTCGGTCATCAGCGCTCTGGGTTCAGGAAAAACCGGCGCGTATGTGCGGTTGAACTTTCGCGTCACCTCCCGCACGAGCTCGAGGTGCGCGAGCTGATCTTTGCCGACAGGCACGCCCACGCCTTTGACCATCAAGATGTCCGCGCCCTGCAGGATGGGATAAGAGAAAAGGCCCAGGTTGACGTTGTCCGGGTGCTGCTTCGCCATCTGCTTGAAGGTCGGCACGCGCTGCACCCAGCTCAGCGGGGTGACCATGGAGAGCAGCAGCGTTAGCTCCGCGACCTCGGGCACCTTCGACTGCAAATAGAGGACGCTGCGATTGGGGTCTATCCCGACGGCGATCAGGTCGGCGGTCAGGTCGAAGACCTTGTCTTCAGCTTTGTGGCCGTCCGGCTCGGTGGTCAGCGCGTGGTAGTCCGCCACGAAGAAAAAGCACTCGTGCTCCTTCTGCAGCTCCACCCAGTTCTTGGCCGCGCCGAGGTAATTGCCTAGGTGGAAACGACCCGTCGGGCGCATCCCGCTGAGAATCCGCATCTTGTCCGCCACGGCGAACGAGTGTACTCATCCTTGGGATTACGATTGGATTCGGTTGCCAGACAACGACTCAGCAGACGGCCCGCCGGCCGCGAGCCTCGGGCTCGGCTCACGGGCGCTTCGCAATTCGACGATCGTGCTCACGGCGAAGGTTATCGCGCGCCTGATCGCCTTGGTGACGGTCCTCTACATGATCCGCCGTCTCGCCCCGGCTCACTACGGGACGTTCACCGTGCTCATCAACCTGACCGCAATCGTGAGCGTGGTCCTGGACCTCGGTTTCAACGTGCTCTTCGTCCGCGAGGGAGCGCGAAACCAGAGCCAGATCCAGCGCTACCTGCGCAACGTGATGTCGCTGCGGCTCCTGATGTCGGTCGTCGCATTCCTGTTGCTGGCCGGGTTGGTGATCCCGCTTGGACTCACCGACCTGCTCGTTCCAGGTTTCGTCCTCATGGTCCTGACGTCGTACGCCACGCTCTTGAGGAACGGCCTTTACGCCGTGCAGCAGCTCGGTTACGAAGCGATTGCCGTGATTCTCGAAAGCGTCGTCCTGCTCGTCCTCGTCGTGTATGGCGGGCGGACGCAGCAGAGCGTCGCCTACTACGTGTGGGCATACGCCGCCCAGTACGCGTTCAGCTGCGCGTATTTCATCGTGGTCCTCGCGATGAAGAAGATCGCGACGGTCGGATGGCGGTTCGAGCTCACGTTCTTGCGCGAGTGGTTCTGGAAGGGACTGCCCTTTGCCCTCACGTTCATCCTCACGATCATCTATTTCCGGATCGATCAACCCCTCGTCTACGCGTTCCACGGCAAGTTCGCCGCGTCCTATTACGGAGCCGCGTACAAGCCGATCGAAGCGCTTCTCTTCGTCCCCATCACGTTCCTTTCGATCGTCTTCCCGGTGCTCTCGGTGTATCACCGCGAGCGCCCGGCCGACATGCTCGACGCATTGAACCGTTTCTACAAAGCGCTCTTGCTGATGGGCTGGCCGGTCAGCGTCGGCATCTTCGTGCTGGCCCATCCGCTCACGCCGGTTCTCCTCGGCAACGATTACGGAGCGTCTGAGCCCGCGTTGCGCGTCCTCGCCCTGGCCCTGGGGATCGCATTCGTCAACAACGCGTTCATCGGAGCGCTGAACGCATCGGACCGGCAGTCGTCCTTCTCGTGGGCGGCCGCGTGGAGCGTCGTCGCCAACGTCGCGCTCAACCTGGCCCTGATCCCTCCCTTCAGCTTCATCGGGGCGAGCTGGGCGACCGTGTTGACCGAGCTCGCGCTCGGCATCGCGGGCTGGATCCTGACCGCTCGATATGTGGGCCGCGTGCGGGTCACGGCGCTCAGCTGGCGGGTCATCCTCGCGGGCCTGGTAATGGGTATTGCGATCTATCCGCTGAGCAACCTCCAGGGCGTGGCGGTTGCGATTCCAATCGCCGTGGGCGCTGGGGTCTACGCGGTCGCCGTGCTCGTGCTGAGGGCGGTCAACGGAGACGAGATCGCCTGGGCCAGGCGTGCGCTCGCGGAGGCGGGATGAGCCCGCAACCCCTGTACCTGAAGCCACGCGGGGCGACGGAGCTCGTCCCGTGGGAGGAGATCGCCGTCGACGCGCCTGAGGTCGGCCCTCAAACGCGACTCGAAGAGGCGCAGTTCGTGGCACTGGACGTCGAGACGACCGGCAACGCTCCGTTCCTCGTCCTGGAGATCGGCGCCGAACGTTTCACATTGCGCGGCCCGCTCTCCTTTTTCGACACGCTGGTCGACTGCCGGGCGCCGATCAACCCTTACGCGCGCAAGCGCCACCACATCGACCGCTCGATGCTCATCGGAGCGCCGGAGTTCAAGGACGCAAGGCGCGCTTTCCTACGCTTTTCGCAGGGCGCGGTGCTGGTCGAGCACAGCCATGACGCGTTCGACACCTGGCTCGTCGGGCGCGGGCTCGAGAGTCCGCTCGAGCACCCGATCATCGACACGACTGCGCTCGCACGCCTAGTGCTCGATCTCCCGAAAGGCCAGACCCCGGGCCTGGCGCGCCTCGTGGACGAGCTTGGCCTCGATGTGACCCCGGCCCATGCGGCCCTGGACGACGCGCGCGCGACGGCGATGGTGTTTCGCGAGCTCATCAAACGCGCGCAAACGGCCCTGGGTTGGACGACGGTTGGGGAGGTCCTGGCCGCGCTGCCGCGGCCGGTGGTCGACCGGACGCCTAATCGAAAAGGGTCAGCTGCAGGTCGGGCTCAGGGTGCTCCAGGCCGGACAGCCCCACCCCGATCAACCGCACCGCCCGCGACTCCACGTGCGACTTCTCCAGGGCCGAGCGCGCGGCGCGGAAGATCGTCTCGACGTCGTCGGTCGGGCTCGTCCGGCTCACCTGGCGGCTCACGAGCCTGAAGTCCGGCAGCTTCAGCTTCACGTAGACGGTCCGCGCGCGAACGCCGTCGGTCTTCAGCCTTTCGGTGACGCGGTCGGTGAGGTCGCGCAGCGCCACCTCGAGCTGGCCGCGGTCGCTCACGTCGTTCTCGAAGGTGGTCTCGGCCGAGATGGTCTTGGCCGGCCGGCTGCCGTCCACGGGCGCCCGGTCGCGTCCCTGGGCCAGTCGCTGCAGCACCGCCCCGTTGGTGCCTATGGCCTGCACGAGTCTCTGGGTCTCGTACGCCGCCAGCGCGCCGACCGTGCGCAGGCCCATGGCGTGGAGCCTGTCCTCCGTCTTGGGGCCGAGGCCGGGAATGACCCCGATCGGCAACGGAGCCAGGAAGTCCGCCTCGGTGCCGGGCAGGACGAGAACCAGGCCGTCCGGCTTGGGGGTGCCGCTCGCCACCTTGGCCACGAGCTTCGAGGTGGCCGCGCCCACCGATGCGGTCAGGCCGACCTCGGTGTGGATCTGGAACTTGATCCGGCGCGCGACCTCCTCCGCGTTCGAGGTTCCATGCCTGGTCCGCGCCGTGACGTCGAGGTAAGCCTCGTCCAGCGCGATGCCTTCGACCAGCTCGGGCGATGTGTAGCGGCGAAAGATCTGATGGACGAGCCGGCTCGCCTCGCGATAGCGAGCGCCGTCCGGCGGGATGACCACCAGCTGCGGGGATAGCTGCAGGGCCTCGTGGAGGGGCATCGCGGAGCGAACTCCGTAGGCGCGCGCTTCGTAGGACGCTCCCATGACAACCGCCCGCCGCGAGCGACCGGCAACCGCGACCGGCGAGCCTCGGAGCTTCGGATCGTCGCGCTGGTGGACGGACGTGTAGAACGCGTCGAGGTCGACGTGAAGGATGGTGCGCGGCCAGTTATCCGGTCTAGGCATCTGCTGTGCAGCGGCCAGTCTGCCACAAGGAGTTGTAGCTGACTCCATCATCAAGCCTAGAATCCGGTGTCGATGAAGGGCGTCATACTCGCCGGCGGCACCGGGAGCCGTCTCCATCCGCTGACTCGCATCACCAACAAGCACCTGCTTCCGATCTACGACCGCCCGATGATCAACTACGCGATCGAATCGTTGGTCAGCGCGGGCGTGAACGAGATCATGCTGGTCACGGGTGGGACCCACGCGGGCGAGTTTCTACGCCTCCTAGGCAACGGGCACGAGTTCGGCATCGAGCGCCTGCTCTATGCCTATCAGGACAAGGCGGGCGGCATCGCCGAAGCCCTCGGCCTGGCCGAGAAGTTCGTCGACGGTGACCGCTGCGTCGTCCTCCTGGCCGACAACATCTTCGAGCGCTCGATCCGGCCGTGCGTCGACGCATTTCGTACGCAGCAGCGCGGGGCCCGGGTCGTGCTGAGCAAGGAGTCGGACCCATCGCACCTGCGCCACCTCGGCGTCGTCCAGTTCGACGGCGACCGCAGAATCAAGCACATCGTCGAAAAGCCTGCAGATCCGCCCAGTGAGTTCGCCGTGACCGGCGTCTACTTTTATGACGAGACGGTGTGGAGCGTGCTGCCCGAGCTGAAGCCGTCCGGGCGCGGAGAGCTGGAGATCACCGACGTCAACAACTGGTACCTGGGCCAGGGCCTCATGGAATATGACGTGCTCGAAGGCTTCTGGGGCGACGCCGGAGAGTCGATCCAGGCCTACTATTCGGTCAACGATTTCGTCCGGTCGCACGCCGCGAGCCACGAGCAATGAGCATCGAGGGCGTGGTGCTGAAAGAGCTCGTCACGCATTCCGACGAGCGGGGATTCTTTCGAGAGGTCGTGCGCGAGACGGACGACTTCTTCGGCCACTTCGGCCAGTGGAGCCACTAGTTGATGTATCCGGGCACTGCCAAGGCCTGGCACATCCACCAGCGGCAGACCGACTGGTGGTACGTGATCGGTGCGCTCAAGGTCGCGCTGTATGACACGCGCGACGGGTCCCCCACGAAAGGCCAGCTGATGGAGTTCCTGATGGGCGACGGCCACGCGTCCTGCCTGAAGATCCCTCCCGGCGTGGCGCACGGCTGCCGCGCATTGGAGCTGTCCCACCTGCTCTACATCACATCGAACGTCTACGCGCCGGACGATGAGGGCCGCATCCCGCACGACGACCCCTCCATCGGATACGACTGGACGGCGGGTCCATCGATCAAGTGACGCGATCGTTGAAGCGCCTGCTTATCGCAGGCGCCGCGGGCTTCATCGGCTCGAACTTCGTCCGCCATCTCCGGCGTAGCAGGCCTGACGTGGAGATCACGGTGCTCGACAAGCTGACGTACGCGGGCAACCTG
>VBII01000067.1 GCA_005887735.1 Chloroflexota bacterium | reverse complement strand
GACTTCGCGTTCGACTTCGGCCTCGCGCTGACCGAGGAGCAGGCGCAGCAGATTCCCGAGGTCAAGGAGATGATCGACAACCCGCCGGACTGGCTCGAGGAGTGGTCGCGCCAGGTCGGGGCTGAGCTGAAGGACGGTCTGCGCGAGAACCCGAGCTGGATCGCCTTCGCACGCGAGGACGGGACCGTCTACCACACCTATACGGTGTCGGCGCCCGACCCGTTCGTCGCGCCCTACTTCAACTTCCTGCTCGAGCGAACGCCGAAAGCCCAAGCCGAAGAACCCCGCACCTGGCGCAAGGACGAGTATCCGGACTGATTCTGGTGCCAGACGGGCCGAATTGGGCCGGTCAGCGCGCCCGCCGGCGGCTGCGCTCGGCGGGTGGCGCTGCTTCAAGCAACGCTACGACTGCGGACCGGATCGCCCCTGCCGCCGCATCGCGATCCCGGTCCATTCGTGCTGCGACTGCGGCGCCGTCATAAAGCAGCAGCAGGCGTCGACCCAGCTGTTTGGCGTCGCTTGCGCCAGCGGCCTTCGCAAGGTCCGTCAAGAGCGACAAGAGCCAGGCACGGTATTCAGCGGCCACGACCTCACTCGCATCGCCCGGTCGCGCCTCAGCCGCGGCGCTGATGAACCGGCACCCGCGAAACTCAGACCCCGCCAAGAGCTCTTCAACCTCTGCAAAAATGCCGACAATGCGCGCTCTCGGCGTGTGATTTGCGGTCAGGATCCGCGCGATGCGCTCTTGTCTGCGACGCATGTGCTGCTCGAGGTAGGCTCGGACGAGCTCCTCTTTGCTCCCGAAGGTGTTGTAGAGGGAAGCCTTGGTGACGCCGGCTCGTTCCACGATCCGGTCCACACCGACGACGTGAACGCCTTCCGAGTAAAAGAGCTTGTCTGCGGCGGCCAGCAGGCGGTCTCTCGCCGATGGCCGCTCAGCAGTTTTCACAGCCACGGCTTGACGGTCGCGATCGGATTGGACGCCCATGATGCTCCTTGCCATCTGGCTGATGCTTGTGTCCGTGTTAGTGGAATATACAGACCGTTCTGTGTATTCCAGACTCCGTTCTGATTCATGGTCAGCTAAGGAGCCCCCCAATGCCGATGATCGATGTGTACGCCGCCGAGGGAACGTTCAGCGACCAGCACGCCCTGGCCAAGGACCTTGCCGCCGCTGTGATGCGGTGGGAGAAGGTGCCTGACATCGCATTGTTCCGAAACAACACTGCCGCCTTTATCCACGACCTGCCCGCCGAAGCCGTGTCCAACGTCGCCGGTGACAGCAACTACGTTCGCGTGCAGGTCCTGACGCCGATCGGGGTTCTGGACCGCGACAAGCAGCTTGGCGTGGTCCGCGAGCTGACCGATATCGTCGCCGCGGCCGCCGGTGACCCGCAGCTCGCGGAGCGCACTTGGGTGCTGATCACTGAATCGCCCGAGGGCGGTTGGGGCATCAACGGTCACGCCAATACGGGCGCCGACATCGTTGCCGCTGCTCGCCGCGCGCTTGCCGGCAAGTGACCCTAGCTGCTCCGGTCAGCGCCCCTACGGAGCCCTCCAACGTGGTGGAATCGCATCGCGGGCGGCTGTCGCCGGCAACAGCGTTCGCTGCTGTCACCGCCGTCTTCATGCTCTTCGCGGCGGCGGCGAGCGCGCCCACGCCGCTCTACGTCGTCTATCAGAAGGAGTGGGGTTTCACCGCCACGACCCTGACCGTCATCTTCGCGGTCTACGTCGTCGCCCTGATCGCCTCCTTGTTGGTTGTCGGCGCCCTTTCCGATCACGTCGGTCGGCGCCCAGTCCTTGCCGCTGCGGTAACGCTTGAAGGCGCCGCGTTTGTCCTGTTTCTTGTCGCGGGTGGCGTCACCGGCCTCGTGGTGGCTCGGGCCACGCAAGGAATCGCCACCGGAATGGCGTTCTCGACGCTCGGGGCCACCTTGGTCGACCTCAACCCGCCCCAGTCACCGGGTCGCGCCGGCCTCGTCAACGGCGTAGCCCCGATCAGCGGCCTGGCGCTTGGAGCGCTCGGTTGCGGCGCGCTGGTTCAGTTCGCACCGGCTCCGACACAACTCGTATTCGCGGTGCTGTTGGTGGCCACCTTTCTGGCCAGTCTTGTGGTCGCCCTCATTCCTGAGACGTCGGCACGACGCCCAGGCGCCCTGGCATCGCTTCGACCCAGACTCTCGGTTCCGAGCCACCTTCGACCCGACGTCTTTGCTCTTGTCCCGATCATCGTCGCGAGCTGGGCGCTTGGCGGGCTGTATCTGTCGCTCGGCCCGTCGGTCGCGGCCGGCCTGTTCAGCCTGCATAACCACTTGATTGGCGGCCTGTGGCCGACCAGCAAGGTGTTGGGAATCAGTGCCCTGATGCTCTCTGCAGGGACTGCGCTGACTCTGGTCGGGGTGGAAACACAGATGGTGCTGTGGGCAGGCGTTGGAACGGTCATCGCAGGGATCGGTTTTGGCGGGTCGGCGCTGGCGTCATTCGGGACGCTGGCCCGTCTGGCCGCGCCCAGCGAACGCAGCGAGCTGCTGGCTGTCGCCCTCGTGATCGCCTATCTTGCCTTTAGCGTCCCTGCTGTGGCCGCCGGATTAGCCACTACCTCAGTGGGCCTGCATGTCACGACCGTTGTCTACAGCATCGGCGTGGCTGCTCTGGGCGCGATCGCATTTGCAGCGCAGCGCAGGCGCGCTCGGATCATCGCGAGGCGGCCATAAACGTCTTGAATCAGGCGCTGGCGCGAGTCCCCTGGTCAGCCTCGCCTGTAAACGGATTCGAGGACGCGGCCGGAGGGCGATCGAGCAGGCCGAACCAGGCCGTGGCCACGAGCGCGACGAAAATAGCGAGCTCCAACAGTGGCCACTGCCTAAGCGTCGAAGCGCCCGCTCCACTGATGACCAGATGTGTGGCGGCGAGCACCCAGATCGCCAGCAGCGAAGCGCGCCAGCTGGGCGTAGGCCGCCCGTGCCAAAGGATCCAGCCCGCGACCCCGAGCAGGCAGAGGTCGTTCTCGTATGCCAAGGGCGATGCCCGGGTCGGAGCGCACCCGCCGGGCAGTGACCAGCGCTGCGACTACGATCAGCGCGCCACAGAAAGCGAGCGCGGCCCCGCTGAGGCCGAACGCCCCCCCGAGCGTGACGTCGCTCGAGCTTGCGGGAAGTAGGTCCAGCGAGGCTCTGTACTCGGCCAATCCGTGCGGCCCAAGCGTCAGGAGGCTTGCCCCGGCCACGGCCGCGGCGGCCGCGACACAGGCCGCAAAGGCACGGTAGCGGCCGGCGGCCAGAAGAGCGAAGGGCGCAATCGCCGCGGCTTGGGGCTTGAGGACCACCAACGAGAGGACCAGGCCGGCGGCGACGTCGCGGTTCTCGCGCAACAGCCGCCAGGCGATCAGGACGCTCGCCGCGATCAGCGGTACCACCTGGCCGACATAGACCGCATGGAGCACCCA
>VBII01000066.1 GCA_005887735.1 Chloroflexota bacterium | reverse complement strand
ACCGTCCCTGAACCGGATTCTCTCGGTGATGATTCCGGCCTTCAACGAGGAACGAACCCTCGAGGTCATCCTCAAGCACGTCCTGGAGCGGCCCGAGGTCGGCGAGGTGGTCGCAGTCGACGATGGGTCGACGGACGGCACCTGGGCGATCCTGAGCCGCTACGCCGAACGAGATCCGCGGGTGCGTCCCTTCCGGCTCGAGGCGAACCAGGGCAAAGGCGCCGCGCTGCGCCGGGCGATCGCCGAGGTCCGAATGCCCTTCGCGGTGGTCCAGGATGCCGACCTCGAGTACGACCCGCGCGACTACCCCACCCTGCTGCAGCCGCTGGTGGAGGGCCGCGCGGACGTCGTTTACGGCGTGCGTGGGTTCGCGGGCCAGACCGCGTTCAGCTTCTGGTTTGTGATGGGCAACTGGGCGGTGACGTTTGCCGCCAACGTCCTTTTCGACTGCTACATCTCAGACCTGGAGAGCGGCTACAAGGCACTCCGAGCGGACCTGTGGCGCCGCTTGAACCTCCAGGGCAACCGGTTCGACATCGAGCCTGACATCACCGCGCGAGTGCTGCGGCTCGGCTACCGCATCCACGAGGTGCCGATCCGCTACTACGCCCGAAGCCGCGCCGAGGGCAAGAAGCTGACGTGGCTCGACGGGGTTCGCGCGATCGGCAAGCTGTTCTCGCTTCGCCTGGCGCCGTACGGGAACCTGTTCGGTCGCGAGTCCGACCCGAAGTACCACCACGAACGCCAGCGCCAACTGTCGCTGCGCCACCCCCTGATGTAAGCCGAGCTTCACCTCCCCTTGCCGGGGAGGTCTGCGCAAAGGCGCCGGGCGGGGAGCCGCAGGCCTAGGTGCCCGTCTCGGCGTCGATCACGACTCGGTCGGGGCCGGTCAGCAGGTAGACCCGATAGCAGGTGTTCCCTGACAGTCCGATTCCCCATTGCACCACGCCTTCGAAGTCCTGCACCTGCTGTGCCTCCTGGAGCTTGGTGTAGCCGGTCTTGAAGTCCGTCGAGCCGGTGTAGCTCGTGTGCTCGTCGGCGCCGCGGATGGTCAGGAGAAGCCCGGCATCGCCACGGAGCGTGACAGCCTGTCCACTCGGATCCTTGGTAAAGGTGGCGTTGGTCTGCGTCTTCACCTCGACGCTCGTGGGGGCTCCATTGCTGAACGTGATCGTGATGCGGTCATATCCGGGGTGTGTGCCGGTTCGAACATCGCTGATATAGGCCACCGCCGGTCCGCTCTGCGTGATGGGTCCGTAGGCAGTCCCGCACTGGAAAGCTGCTGTGGACTGCGTCGGAGACGCCGAAGGGCTCGGGCTCGGCGATGCCAGTGGCGATGCGCTCGCGCTCGGGCTCGGCACGGGGCCGCCCACATTCGATGTCGGACGCCGCAACGGATTCGAGACGAACAGCACGCCCACGATCAGCACTGCGATGACGCATGCGGCGGCAGCTGCGATCCAGTAATGACTTCGCGCCGCAGGCGGCTGCGCGATCGCGGAACGGATTCGGCTGGACAGGGTGGGACTGGGCCGGCCGGCCATACCGTCGAAAGCCCGGTTCAATTCGCGGCGGAAATTCTCGTTGCTCATTTAGAACACCTCTTCCATCGTGAGGTCGGCTCGCAGCCGCTTTGCGGAGCGGTAGATGCGCGACTTGGCGGCGGATGGCGACACGCGAAGCGCCCTCGCGACTTCGTCGAGCGGAAGGTCCAGATAGAAATGGAGGACCAGCGGCAGCCGGTCATCCGGCGAAAGGCGCAGGAGAGCCCGATGCAGGTCCGAGTAGGACTCAGGCTGCGGCCTATCCTGCGCATCGACGTCGGCGACCTTGATGACAGACCACCACCGCGTGCGTCGGGCCATGCGGCACTCGTTGGCGACGATGGAGAGAAACCACGGGCGCAACGACGTGGCGTCACCGCGCAGCTGCCCGAGCTTCCGCCACGCCTTGACCGAGCCCTCCTGGACGGCGTCCTCAGCCGCCCCGCGGTCGGCCAGCATCACGGCGGCGAGCCGGTAGGCCGGATCGAGGAGCGGCTCGATCAGCTCAGAGAACGAATCCTGGTCACCCTGGGCGGCGCGCGCCAGGATCTGGGACGGTTGCTCCATCACTGCGGCAGACATCTTGCTGCCTGTGAGATGCCGGAAACAGCCCCGCAGTTGCAGGGACTTGTCCTCGCGGGCGGTTTGCTCAGCCTCTCAGGAGGTTTCCTGCTGCGGTCCCTGCCGCACGAACAAGCCCGCGGCGGCCAGCCCGCCGCCAACGAGCAGGATCAGGCCGCCCAGGATGCCGACCGGCCCGCCGGGACCTACTCGTCCGTACGCGACCTCACCGCCTATGTACCCGATGAACAGCGTCACGGTCTGGACTCCAAACGCAAGCAGTGCACGATCACGGCGCAGACCATGACGGCGATGGGTTCGAGGGCGAAGAAGAGGCCTCCCGAGTAGCCGAGGTTGAACACCGAGGAGGAAGGGGATCCGTTGGAGACGTCGGTGTAGTAGACAAACGGCAGCGTGCACGCGGCGACGATGAAGGGGATCGCGATGAGCGCGGCGATGCCACCTCCGGTGGCGAGCCACGAACGCTTTGAGACTCGGGGCTGAGATATCGGAGTCAGCATCGATGGTTCGGGTTGCCATCGCGTCCCGTCCCAGCGCCACATGCCATCTGGAGACAGTTGGCCCGTTGCTCGAGGAGGATCGGGACGCTGCATGAGCGCCTGTATCGTAGGCGGCCCCTACAGCCGTATCAGGTCCGGGGCCGCCGCGATTTGGCGATGGCAGCGCCAGGCAAACTGGCGGACGGGGTGGGATTCGAACCCACGAGGCCCTTGCGGGCCTACGGCATTTCCAGTGCCGCGCCCTCGACCGAGCTAGGCGACCCGTCCCTACCGTGCCCCATTGTGCCAACAACCAAGAAGTTCCCATTCCGCATCGCTGACGTCAGCGGTGCGTTTCGAAGCCTCTTGAAGCGGATCCCTGGCGTCAGACGTGCGGAATCTGGCCGCACCATGGGGCGACTACGAGACGGACGTCCTTCCCATCGCTCTCGGACCGTCAGGTCCGGCGACGATCACAGTGTCGGTCATGGCCACGAACAGCCCATGCTCAACCACTCCGGTCACCTTCTTCAGCTCAGCACCGAAATCAGCAGGTTTGGTGATCCCGCCCTCCACGGTCAGGTCCAGGATCAGGTTGCCGTTGTCCGTGATGAAGGGGGTCTCCTCCCCACCTCGCACGACCAGGCTCACGCCAAGCGCCGCCAGACGCTCGGCCGTGGTGCGCCACAGGAACGGCAGGACCTCGACGGGGAGCACGCCGACGCCCAGCCGCTGGACCAGCTTCGACTCGTCGACCAGAACGACAAAGCGCTTTGACGCGGCAGCCACCAGCTTTTCCCTGAACAGCGCGCCGCCGCGTCCCTTGATCAGGTTCAACCCGGGATCGACCTCGTCCGCCCCGTCCACCGCCAGGTCGATCGGGCCAAGCAGCTCGGTCACGATCGGAATGCCCAGCTCCGCCGCGAGCTCCGCGGTGTCCCGCGACGATGGCACGCCGCGCACTTTCATCCCCTCGGCGACAAGACGACCCAGGCCTTCGGTGAAAAACCGCGCCGTGGTGCCGCTGCCCAGGCCGACAAGCATCCCGTCCTGGACCAGCTCGAGGGCTTTCTCGGCCGCCGCCCGCTTCAGGTCGTCAGCCAAGAGCTTCGCGTATGGCCCTGATGCCGGCGGCGACCCCGCCCTTGTAGCCATAGACCGAATTGCCGGCAACCAGCACCGAGGCTCCTGCCGCCACGACCAGGGGCGCGGTCCGCGCATCGATGCCTCCGTCGACCTCGATCTCGATGTCCGCGGAGATCGCGCGCAGCCGGCGGATCTTCTCCGGGCTGTGCGGGATGAAATTCTGGCCGCCGAATCCAGGCTCGACCGTCATCACGTTGACCAGATCGATGTACGGCAGGATCTCGCGCAGGTCTTCGATTGACGTCGCGGGGTTGATGGCCACGCCTGCCTTGACGCCCAGGTCCTTGATCGTCTGCACCGTCCTGTACAAAGAGGTCGTCGCCTCCACCTGCACCTCGATCAACGTCGCACCTGCCTTTGCGAACGCCTCGAGGAACAGTTCGGGTCGCTCGACCATGAGGTGAGCTTCGATGGGCAGCGAGGTCGCCTTGCGCACGGCCTGGACCACAAGCGGACCGAACGTCGGGTTCGGCACGAAGTGGCCGTCCATGACATCGACCTGGATCCGGTCGGCGCCCGCGGCCTCCGCCTCCTCGACCTGTTCGGTGAGACGGCCGACGTCAGCCGACAGGATCGAGGGGACGATTTCAACCTTCACTGTCCCGCTGCGGCGCGATCGATCAGCCATCGTGCGTTGGCAATCATCCCGGATGGCCCCTCCCCCCGCCTCGCCATCGCCACCGCCTGCGCCTTACCCGCACCCGTCGCCACCGCCTCCGCCTTGCCTTGCCCGGTCGCCAGGATGAGCACCCGGCCCGCATCCCGGATCGCTTCGAGCGTGAGGGTCACGCGCTCCGGTGGTGGTTTGGGCGAGTCGTGGATGCCCACGGTCAGCCCGTCCGCTTGCAGCGCGGCATGGCCCGGAAACAGCGATCCGACGTGCCCGTCCTCCCCCACTCCCAGCAGCACGAAGTCCAGCGGGGCGGCGGCCGCGACCACCTCGGCGTACGCGTCGGCCCCCTCGTCGGGCCCAAGCTCGCCGGGAATCCGGTAAACCGTCGCTGGGTTGACGCGATCGAGCAGCGACTCCTTGGCCATGCGGTAGTTGCTCTCCGGATCCAGCGGCGGGACGCAGCGCTCGTCGCCGAATAGAACCGATACGCGACCCCACTCGACATCCAGCTCGGTGAGCAGCTCATAGCAGCGGATCGGCGACGTGCCGCCGGTCAGGACCAGGGTGCGGGCTCCATCGCGCAACGCCTGCGCGATGTCCGCCGCGGCATCCTCGGCCACGTCCTCCGCGTCGGCCAGCACGGTGAACTCGGCCACCTAGAACTTGTCCACGAGCTCGGAAGCAGCGGCGAGGGCGCGGTTGTAAACCTCGTCGTGCGTACCGGTGGAAAGCAGGTCGAGGAGGAGCGCTGCTTCATCCTCCGGGTCCATCTGCTGCACGTGACGCAGCGGTTCGCTGTCACCGATCTCGATCATGGTTAGCAGCACCCGGGCCGAGTCCGGCTGCCGGCGCTCCGTGGTCAGCACCCGCGGCCGTTTGGGCCGGCTCTCGCCGGGCGGGTCGCCGGTCGCCGTGTGATGCAGCGAGGCGAGGTTCTCGTGGAGCACGTCCCGGTGCCACTCGGCACGCCGTTCGGCGAGCTCCATTCCCGCATCGTCCTCGCCCCCCGTCGGATGGAGAGATCGATAGGCGGGCTCCGGGGCGGCTCGCCGGCGCGCCGGATCGTGCTGGACCGAAAGGCGGAACGTGGTTCCCTGCGACGCGCCTGCGATGCGGATGGCGCTGATCTCGCCCGACGCTAGATGCTCCTTCTGCACCGGCCTGAAATCCACCTCCACCGATCGGTGTCCCGCCTCGTACCGCGCGACGACGGCTCCGCCGGTTCCGGCAGCGGCGCGTTTGATCTTCCAGCCCAAGGCCGCGGCGATCCAGCCGGTGATGAGAGCCGCGGCAATCCTGTTGCCCCGTCCCTCCCCGACGTAATCGACCCCGATCTCGGAGATGCCGCTCAGAAAACCGCGCCGATCCATCGGGGTGAAGAACTGCGCGATGGTCTCGCGCCACGGCCGGAGCCGCGCCCACTGGACGTCGGCGAGACCCAGCCGGTGGTGCGCGATCTTCAGCAGGCCCGACATGCGCCGAAAAGAGCTGTACGGCTCCTCGAACCGCGCCGAGTCGACCACGAGCCCGTCACATACTCGCAGCGCGTCGAGCAGCTCCTTCTTTCCAAACGGCGGCGTGCCGAGCCACCAGAGATAGGTCGGCACCCCACTCACCAGCAGCGGGTCGACGAGCTCCGCCAGGTGCTCGGCCGCCCGGCCGCGGACGTGGATGGTGATGATCTCGCACTGCCAGGCGCAGGCCGTCTCAGGCCTTCGGATCTCGGATGTGATCGAGGCGTCGAGGTGCCGTCCGCGGACCGGCGCCTCCTCCCGGATCACGATCGCCTGTGCTGGATGCTCTGTGCCGATGGTCAGGGCGGTGCGCCGGGCCAGCCGCTCGTCAAGCTCGCTCGGCGCGACGCCGATCAGGGTCATCACGCAGTTGCGCGGATGGATGTGCTCGTCGTCTCCGGCCTCAGCGCGCGCGAACTTGGAGCGGACCTCACTCAGCGCTGCCAGGATGTCGGACATGGTCACGTCTTCGGCGTGCCACAGCGGTTTCGATTCTCCCTGCACCCTTGTGATCACGGCCGGTGCCACTCCCGGCCGTCGGCCTGCAGCAGCTTCGTCGCGGCCTCAGGTCCCCACGTCCCGGCCGCGTACATCTCGAGCGGAGGCCGCTGGCTCCGCCACGCGTTCTCGATCGGGTCGATCAGCGCCCAGGCCGCCTCGACCTCGTCGGCCCGGGTGAACAATGTCGGGTCGCCGATCATGCAGTCGAGCAGCAGCCGCTCGTAAGCCTCGGGCGCCTCGACGAGAAAAGAGGTCATGTACTGGAAGTCCATCGTCACGCTGCGGATGCGCAGGCCGGCGCTCGGCACCTTGGCGCCGAACTTCAGCGAGATGCCCTCCTCCGGCTGGATCCGAAGCGTGATCGCGTTCGGATCCACCTCCTTCATCGCCTCCCGGCCGAAGGTCAGGTGCGGCGGGCGCTTGAACTGGATCCGGATCTCGGTGACCCGCTTGGGCAGCCGCTTGCCGGCCCGGATGTAGAAGGGGACGCCCGCCCAGCGCCAGTTGTCGATAAACAGGCGCAGCCCCGCGTAGGTCTCCGTTTGAGAGTCGGGCGCCACGTTCTTCTCTTCCCGATAGGCGGGTACCTGTACCCCCAGCACCCATCCCTTCGCGTACTGGCCGCGCACGGTCGACTGCTCGATGTCCTCGCCGATGAGCGGGCGGATGGCGCGGAGCACCTTGACCTTCTCGTCGCGAACGGCGTTGGCTTCGAAGGCGAGGGGCGGCTCCATGGCCGTCAGGGTGACGAGCTGGAGGCCGTGGTTTTGGATGATGTCCCGCATCGCCCCGGCCTTGTCGTAATACGCCCCGCGACCCTCGATGCCGATGTCCTCGGCGACCGTGATCTGCACCGAGTCGATGAGGTTGGTGTTCCAAACCGGCTCGAAGATCGAGTTCGCGAAGCGAAAGGCAAGGATGTTCTGGACCGTCTCCTTGCCGAGGTAGTGGTCGATGCGAAAGACCGAATCCTCGGCGAACACCTTCTGGAGCGTCTGCGTGAGCTCGCGAGCCGACAGGAGATCGAAGCCGAATGGTTTCTCGACCACGATGCGGTGAAAGCCGCCACCGCTGTTCAGCCCGGCGGCCTGCAGCTGCAGGGCGATGGTCTGATACGTCGGCGGCGGCGTGGCGCAGTAGAAGATTCGGTTTCCGGGAATGTGGTTGGTCGAGTCGAGCTCCTGAAGCTTCTGTCCCAGCGCCTTGAAGTCGTCCAGCTTCCCGAAGTCGACCTTGACATAGGAAAGCGATGAAAGAAATGAGTCGAGCACGCGGTCATCGATGGGCTGCGTGCGTGAGAACGCGTGGATCTTGTCGGACGCGTGCTTCCGAAACGCCTGTTCAGTCAGGTCATCGATGGCCGCACCTACCACCGCGAATCCCGCGGGCAGGGAGCGCTGCTTGGCCAGGTTGTACAGCGCCGGCAGAAGCTTGCGGCCGCTGAGGTCGCCCGTGGCTCCGAAGATGATCATGACGGCCGGGTCTGCGACCCGGTAATCGTGCAGGCCTTCAGCTAGCGGGTTAGGGGCCTCCTCGACCTTCACTTCTCGTGGGCCGCATCCTTGACCACGGCGTGCCCGCCGAACTGCGCCCTCATCATGGCCAGCATGCGGTCGCCGAACGTGTTCTCCATCCGGCTCCGGAAACGAGCGAATAGCGACTCCGCGATCACCGGCGTAGGCACGGACTCATCGATCGCCGCCTCCACCGTCCAGCGACCCTCGCCCGTGTCCTCGACATAACCCTTGATTGCCGACAGCTCAGGGTCCTGTGAGAGTCCCAGGGCAATCAGGTCGAGCAGCCATGAGCGCACGACGCTGCCAGATCGCCAGGCCTCAGCGATCGCGTGCATGTCCATGCCGGGAAACGACCTCGACATTTTCATGACCTGGAATCCTTCCGCGTAGGCTTGCATGAGTCCGTACTCGACGCCGTTGTGGACCATCTTCACGAAATGGCCGGAGCCCTCGGCCCCCGTGTGTACCAGGCCACCGTCGTCCGGCGCCAGGTCTTTCAACAGTGGCAGGCAGCGCTGGTAGATGTCCTCCTCGGCGCCGACCATCAGGCTGTACCCGAACTCGAGGCCCCAGATGCCGCCCGAGACTCCGGCATCCATGTAGTGCATGCCTTTGGCCTTGACTCGAGCGCAGTCCTCGAGGGCGATCTTCCAGTTGGTGTTGCCGCCGTCGACGATGATGTCCCCGGGGTCGCCGAGCTCGATGAGCTTGTTGATCGCTTGGGTGGTGGGGTCGCCGGCCGGGACCATGATCCACATGACGCGGGGCCGGTCCTGGAATTTCTTGACGAACTCTTCCCAGGAGCTCGCGCCGATCGCTCCCTGGTCGGCGTGGCGCTTGACAGCTTCCGCCGCGAGGTCGAACGCGACCATCTTGTGTCCTCGCTTCAAAAGGCGCAGCACCATGTTGCCGCCCATGCGGCCGAGGCCGACCATCCCCATTTCCATGGCTATCTGACTGCCGACCTGGCAGCCGCCACCAGTGCGCGCCAGCCGGCGGCCGGATCGCGACCGAGGGTGACCCTCAACACCGGCAACCGCCGCGACGTCAGCGACTGAAGGTCGCCCAGCGACTGCGCTCGCTTGAGGACGGAGAAGCTGTAGGGCTGGCCTGGGATCTTCACGTCCTTGCTGTCCTCCTGGACGATCTGCAGGAACAAGCCGGTCTTCGGGCCCCCCTTGTGCAGCTGCCCGGTCGAGTGCAGGAACCGCGGACCGTAGCCCGCCGTGGTGGCGACTTTCGTCTTGTCGCGCACCGCGGTTCGGATGGCTGCGATCGCCGCCTCCGAACCCGGCGTGCGAGTCGTGTACGCCATGATCGCGAAATAGGCGCCCCGCTTCGCCTTCTTGAGAAGGGACGCGAGCCCCGGCTTGGCTTTCACGGCTGCAACCGAGTCGGCCGGCGGGAGCTTGCCCGCCTTCTTGAACTGGGCAAGCACCTTCTTGGTGTTGTCCTTGGACTCCTGGACGTTCGGCTGGTCGAAGGCGTCGATGCCCAGGACCGAGCCTGCGATCGCCGTCGCGACCTCCCAACGGAAGAACTCGCCGCCGAGGTCGAGCTTGTCGCGCATGGTGAGGGTGATCACCGGCTGACCAGCTTTCTCCAGCGCCTGCACGGCGCGATTCGGCGGGTCGGTGGCCATCCGTATGTACACGAACAGCCGGTCGTCTCCGTACACCGCCGGCTTGCCCACCGGTTCGCCTTCGATGGGCACGATGCCCTTCCCTTCCTTGCCGGTGCTTTCGGCGATCAGCTGCTCCACCCAGTAACCGAACGTCGCGACCTTGGGGGACGCGATGAGGGTGACCTTGTTGCGGCCTTGAAGCGCGAGCCGCCCCATCACGGCGCCGAGCCAGACGCCCGGATTCTTGTCCACCGGAACCGAATCGGCGCACGATTGCGCCATCTCGGTCGCCCGCTCGAGCATCTCCACGACATTGATGCCCATCAGCGCTCCAGGCACGAGACCGAAATACGACAGCGCCGAGTAGCGACCGCCGATGTCCGGCGGGTTCGGAAAGATCCAGCGGAACTCGTGCTCTTTGGCGAGCTTCTCCAGCCCCGAGCCCGGGTCGGTGATGGCGGCAAATTGGCGCCCTTTCCCCTTCGTCTGCTCCCAGAAATACGCAAAGTGCGAAAGGGTCTCGGTTGTCTCGCCTGATTTCGAGGCGACGATGAAGAGCGTGCTGCCGATTCGAATCTTCGACCGCACCGAAAGGATCGTCGCCGGATCGGTCGTGTCGAGGACATGCAGCTTGGGATGACCCTTGATCGCGCCGAAGGTGTTGCGCAGCACATCGGGGCACAGGCTCGATCCACCCATGCCGAGGAGCACCACGTCGGTGTAGGCGCGGCTGTCCTTGGCGAGGGCTGTGAACTGATGCGAGTGCTCGAGCATCTTCTCGGCCACGTCGAGCCAGCCCAGGCGGTCGTGGATCTCCTGTCGCTTCGCCGGAGCCGAGCTCCAGAGGGTCGAGTCCTTCGCCCAAAGGCGCCGGCCCGCCTCATCTTTCTGCAGCTTCGCCACCTGCCCGTCGACGGCCGGCTGAAGCCGGCCGAGGCTGTACCACTGCCGCGGACCCTTGCCCGCCCGAATGTCCTTGGACGCCTTGGCAAGGGTTGCCAGGAGGCTCTCGAAGGACTTGGTGAAGGCTTCGACGCCTTCGACCTCCAGCTCGTGCGTGACCGCCTCCAGGCTGATCTCCGCCTCGGCCAGCTGCTTGAGCTGCCGTTTCGCCCCCTCCACGTTTTCGTCGAGGCTCCGGCGCACTTCCCCGTGCTCGCGGAACGCGGCAAGCGTCTGCGGAGGGATGGTGTCGACCGTGTCCGGGCCGATGAGCTCCTCGACGTAGTACGTGTCCGGATAACGCGGGTCTTTGGTCGACGTGCTCGCCCACAGGCAGCGCTGCGTGAGCGCGCCGGCCTTCTTCAGCTTCTCCCAGCGGGGCCCATCGAAGAGCTCTTTGAATCGCTCATACGCCAGCTTCGAGTTGGCGATCGCGGCCTTGCCGTACAGGCGCTCGAGCGCCTGCTTCTGCCTGGGATCGGGGGTGGCGTTGATCTTTTCCGCCAGCTGCTTGTCGACCTTGGTGTCGACGCGGCTGACGAAGAAGCTCGCGACGCTGGAAACCTTTGCGAGGTCCCCTCCGTTGCTGTGCAGCTCCTCCAGGCCCGATAGATACGCGTCCACCACCTCGGCGTAGCGGTCGACTGAGAAGATGAGCGTCACGTTGATGTTGTGGCCCTTTGAGATCTGGTCCTGGATCGCGGGCAGCCCTTCCTTGGTGGCGGGGATCTTGACCATGACGTTGGGGCGGCGGCAGCGCTCACGAAGATCTTCCGCCCACTTGATGGTCTGTCTCGTGTTGTTGGCCACGGTCGGCGAGACCTCGATGCTGACGAAGCCATCCTTGCCCCTCGTCTTGTCGTAGACCGGACGGAAGGTGTCCGCGGCGGCCTGGATGTCCTCGACCATCAGCCCCCAGAGCATGTCCGCGGGCCTCTTCTTTTCTCGCACGAGCTGGACCATCGCCTCGTCGTAGTCGGTCGAGCCGCTGACCGCCTTCTCGAAGATCGTCGGGTTCGAGGTCACGCCGGTGAGGCCCTCGTCGCGCAGCCGGGCCA
The DNA here is from genome assembly GCA_005887735.1 of Chloroflexota bacterium. Taxonomy (GTDB): domain Bacteria; phylum Chloroflexota; class Dormibacteria; order Dormibacterales; family Dormibacteraceae; genus 40CM-4-65-16. The sequence continues at coordinate 3,923 of VBII01000066.1, read as the reverse complement.
GCTCACCCGAGGAGATCAGCTGGCGTCGGATGTTGTCCAGCCACAGCGACTGACCGATCTCATGGAGCTCCGTGATCGGACTGAGGCGGCGCTCCGTCGCGGTGGCCATCACTTCGACGCTACGAGCTTGGTCGCGGCCGCAACGATGTGCTTGCTCGAGATCCCCGCCGCGTTCATCAGCTCCTCGGGCTTGCCGGAGGTCGGCAGATCCCTGACCGCGAGATGGATCACGCGCGGAGCAGGATCGGCCGCGAGCGCCTCGAGCACGGCCGCGCCCAACCCTCCTTCGGGGTAGTGGTCCTCGACCACGATCAGCCTGCCCTTGGTCACCTTGGCCGCCTCGCGCAGTGTCTTCACATCGACGGGCTTGACCGAGTAAAGGTCGATCACTCGCGCCGGGATCTTCTTGGCTGCCAGCGCATCCGCCGCCGCCAGGCAGTTGTGCAGCGTGACGCCGGCGCCGATCAGCGCCACCTTATCCTTCGGACTCTGACGGACGACCTTGGACCCGCCGATCTTGAACACCTCGTTGGCGCCGTAAAGGGTTGGATAGGCGCCCCGCGTGGTGCGCATGAACACAACGCCCGGCGTGTCCGCCATCAAGCGTGTGAGCTTGGCCGTCTGGTTGGGGTCGGACGGGTACAGGACCGTCGAGCTGTGGATCGCCCGCATGGACGCCAGGTCCTCCAGCGCCATCTGCGAGGGGCCGTCCTGGCCGATCTCCACGCCCGCGTGCGAGCCGACGAGCCGAATGTTGGCCTGCGAGATGCCGGCCATCCGGATGAAGTCGTAGGCGCGCGAGAAGAACGCCGCGAATGTCGAGGCGAAGGGCTTGTAGCCGCGCACGCTCATGCCGACGGCGGTCGCGACCAGCTGCTGCTCCGCTATCCACATCTCAAAGAAGCGTTCAGGGTGCGCCTTGGCGAACTCGTCGGCGTGCGTCGAGTTGGAAACCTCACCGTCCATCGCGACGACTTCGGGAATCGCGGCCAGTGCCAGCAACGCGTCGCCGTATGCCTTGCGGGTGGGTACCAGGTCGTCCTTTTTATAGGTGGGAAGGACCGGTTCGACCGGGGTGGACCGTTTGGGCGCGCTGCCTCGCTCCGGCTTTTGCGTCTTGACCTTGAGGTTGCGGATGCCGCCGAGCTCCTTGATCGCCCGCTCGGCCATGTCCGGCGGCAGCGTCTTGCCGTGCCAGCCGTCCTTGTTCTCGATTTCGGAGAATCCCTTGCCCTTGACCGTCTTGGTGATGATCACGGTGGGCTTGTCCGTATTGGAGATCGCCTCGCCGTAAGCCCGGTCGATCGAGCCCACGTCGTGGCCGTCGATCACGATCGGGAAGCAGCCGAAAGCCTCGACGCGCCGGCGATAGGTATCGAGGTTCCAGCCGTACTCTGTCTCGCCGCGCTGGCCGAGCCGGTTGATGTCCCAGATCGCGGTCAGATTGGACAGCTTGTAGTGACCCGCCTTGTCGATCGCTTCCCAGATCGATCCCTCGGCGAGTTCCGAGTCGCCGCACAGAACCCAGACATGAAAGGGCAGCTTGTCCAGGTACTGCCCGGCCAGCGCGACGCCGACGCCGATCGGCAGGCCCTGGCCGAGCGACCCTGTGGCCACGTCGACCCAAGGGATGGCCGGCGTCGGGTGGCCCTGGAGCCGGGAGCCGAACTTGCGGAAGGTCATCATCTCGGCGTCGGTGATCGCCCCCACCGCCTTGAACATCGCGTAGCAGAGAGGCGAGGCGTGGCCCTTGGAGTAGATCAGGTGGTCGTTGTTGGGGTCCTTGGGCTTGGTCCAGTCGTACTGCAGGTGGCGGGCGACAAGGACGGCGATGAGGTCCGCGGCTGACATCGACGAGGTGGGATGGCCCGACCCGGCGGCGGTGCTGCAGCGGATGGAGTCGACGCGCAGTTGCTGTCCGAGCTGGCGGGCGAACTCGAGATCGGTGGTCGCAATGGTCTCGGTGACTGCCATGTCACTCCTTGCGATAGCGCCGCGGGCGGCGGCGGGTCCAGCTGCTTGGTTTAGTTTATCGGTCGTTCGAAACAGGAGCTTGAGCGGCGGGCCCAATTCCACACGTCTGGCGTCAGCGGTGCGCTTCCCGGCACGGAATTCCGCGCGTCTGGCGTCAGCCGTGCGGAACTAGAGAGTTACGCGGTGCCCGCCAGGCGCTCCACTTCCGTCACCATCCCGTCGAGGATCTTCAGGCCCGCGTCCCAAAAACCGGGGTCGGTGATGTCCATCCCGATCCGCCGCACCAGCTCATCCGGCCTTGTCGATCCCCCCGCGGCCAGGAACTCGAGGTAGTCCTCGACGAACGGCTGGCCGATCTCCAGATAGCGGTGGTAGACCGACAGCGCGAGAAGATTGCCGAAGGCGTAGGCGTAGACATACCCCGGCGTGTGCACGAAGTGGCTGACGTAGCTCCACCAGACCTTGTGCTCGTCCGTCAGCACCAGTGAGTCGCCGAACATCGGCTGGAGCTTGTCCTGAAAGAGCTCCCCGAGCTGCTCGACCGACAGCTCGCCCTCGCCGCGACGCGTGGTGTGGATCGCATCCTCGTAGCGGTTGAAGGCGACCTGGCGGAAGACGGTCGAGAAGGCGTCTTCGCACTGGCTGCACAGCATGGCGAGCCGGATCTGGGGGTCCTTTTCCTCCGCCATGATCCTGTCGAACGTCAGAGCCTCCCCGAAAACCGAGGCCGTCTCAGCCAGTGTCAGCGGCGGGTGGTAGTCGAAGATGTGCTGCTTCACGGCGAGCCGGTCGTGCAGCCCATGGCCAAGCTCGTGAGCCAGGGTCAACGCGTCCCGAAGCTTGCCCGTGAAATTCATCATCACGTAGGGGTGGTGATGCGGCGTCACGGGCATGCAGTACGCGCCGCCGGCTTTGCCCGTCATGACCGGCGCGTCGATCCAACCGTTCTTGAAGAACTCCTCGATCTGCGCTCCGGCGCGCTTCGAGAATCTCATATAGGACCCGAGCACCAGCTCCTTCGCATCCTCCCACGTGAGGTGACGCGTCGTGTCGGTTACCGGGGCGTAGCGGTCCCACTCGTGCAGCTCCCCCACGTTGAGCAGCTTTCGCTTCACGCGGTAGTAGCGAGCACTGATGTCGTACCGGCTGGTCACCGCGTCGACCAACGCCTGGACGGCCTCATCCGAGGTCTCGTTGGCGAGGTTGCGGGAGCTGAGCCAGGTCGGGAAATGGCGGAGGCGATCGTCGATCGCCTTTTCCTGCAGGATGACGTTGAAGAGGTATCCGCGCGTGCGCACGTCGCCGCCCAGGGCCTGGGTCACAGCTGCGCTGGCCTTGCGACGAACCTCGCGGTCCGACTCACGAAGGAGGGTCAGCGCCAGGTCCAGCGGCATCTCTTGACCGTCGACGTCGACGCGTATGCGCGCGCACAGCTCCTCGAAGAGCCGCACCCATGATGGGTTGCCGACCGGGCTGAAGTCGGTGAGCACACGCTCTTCCGGCTCTGAAAGCTGGTGGGGCCGGAACTTGCGAGCCTCTTCCACGGTGTGGCGGTAAGTCGCAGACTCGGGATCCGCATACAACTCGGCGGCGTGCTCGTCGTTGATCAGGGCCAGCTCGAGGGAGAAGAACACCATGTGGCTTCCGCGCTCGGCGCTCGCCTCGCGCACGCGCGCCAGCAGGCGGCCCGCCTTGTGGTCCTGCGTGTCCTGGCTGTGAAGGAGGTATGCATAGACCTCGGGCTTTGCCGCTGACTCTTCGTGATCGGCGAGCTCGCGCATCATGGCCGCGAACGCCTTCGGCTCGAGCGTCGCGACGTGTCCCTTGTATTTCGCCTCGAAGGCTTTCGCGTGCTCGAGCTCGTGCGCGAGTGTTGCCTCGAGCTTTGGATCGTCCGGCGATGTGAAGAGATCGGCGAGATTCCAGCGAACTGTCTCAGCGCCGGTTGT
>VBII01000306.1 GCA_005887735.1 Chloroflexota bacterium | reverse complement strand
CGGCCAGGATACGGGTATCCTCGCGCTCGACCAGCTCACGCACCAGGTGCAACAAGACCGCGATAACGCGACGCAGCTCCAGACTCAGCTCGATCAAGCTCGGATTTTGGGAGCAGCAGCTCAACAGATTGTCGAAACCAACACCAAGCTTGTGGATCGGCCCCACATCTCACACGCGGGAATCACTGGCGACGGCAGCAGCCTAAAACGAGCCGCGATCGCGTTGCTGGCGTGCATCAGCGCCGGAATTGCGTACGTCCTCGTGCTCGTCTGGGCTGACAAGACCGTCCGTGATACGAGGGAAATGCAGCGCCGGCTCCGCGTGCCGGTTCTGGCCGCGATCCCAATATTGCGCCTCGAACAAAGGCCATGATGCGCGAAGGGAGTCGTTTGGCAACCATGGCCGACCTTTCAGAAAGCATCGGGACTGCGCTGAAGCCGCGGCCACCGACTCCGGGCTATGTGTCTCGCAAGCTGGAGGCCACTTACCCAGTCACCTTGCCACCTTGGTTCATTGATCGATGCCGGCGCGCCTACCTCAGCGTTGACTTTGAGCAGCAGGAAGGTGCCCGTGTGCTCGGCATTACGAGCTCGCTGCGTGATGAAGGCAAGACATCTGTTGCCATCGGAATCGCGACGGCCGTCGCTTCGGACACCCAGCTACCAACGCTCCTGCTGGAGTGCGACCTGGAGCGCCCGTCGATCCATCGGTATTTCGGCTTTCAGATGGGGACTGGACTGGCGGACCTGGTGGAGGGCACGGCCCCTGTGCGTATGCTGCGGGCAGCGGCCCCACCGAACCTCCACATGATCCCCAGCGGAGAGCCGCGGGATGACGCCAGTCGCCTGTTCTACCAGCTGAGCGAAGGACAGCTGTTGGAAGAGCTAAGGCCGCATTTCGGCACGATCGTGATCGACTTACCGCCAATGCTGGACATTGGCTACAGCTCGCTCGCTTCGCAGCTGTCGGATCGAATCCTGCTCGTAGCCAGGTATGGCGTGACCACCATCGAGGACCTCGAGAAGACCGTCTTTCTCTTGGGACGGAAATCAATTGCTGGAATCGTTCTGAATGGAACCGAGTACAGGACCCCTGAGTGGCTCCGCCGGCTGTTGTGATCGAAAAATGGCTTTCTTCGGCGTCTTCGGGCTGATCCTGCTCCTGGGCCTGCTTGGCAAGAGGCCGGGAGCCCGCAGCTACGTCCTGATCGCGGCCGCGGCCGGACTCGCCGCCACCTGGGAGGTGGTCAAGTCATGATCAAGAAGCGCGGGATCGCCCGCAGCTTCGGTCTCCCGTGATCCGACCGGATCGGCGGCCGTCCCGGTGATCTCGAGCGCGGCTGAGGTCAGCCAATCGCCTCAGGTGCGCGGGGTCGATTCCAACCCGGCGAACCGACAGGTTTTCCTCATCTTGCTCGCGCTGCTGCCTCCACTTGTCTTGGGATTGCTCGTCCTGCCGCCCGCAATCGCGCTGGCAGTGGCTTTTCCGAGCTGGCTTCTCGTTCCGTGGGTATGGCGACGTCCCGTTCGCGGCCTCTACCTCATTCTCGGCGCGACTCTTCTGTTCGAAATCTTTCCTCTCAACTTCTCCGACTCGCTGACTGATCGCGTCCAGTTTTTCCTGAACCTCAGCACCAGCAATTCGAGTCTCCAAGGCGTGCCGGTCACCCCGTTCGAGCTGCTGTTGGTGTCGGTAATTCTGATCTGGATCACGAGCTCGCTCGCCAAGAGGTCGCCGTTCGAGCTTCCGAGGGGCCCTATCGTCGGCGCTTACGCAATCTACGCCGTGGTCGTGGTCGCAGCCGAGGTCCGAGGCCTGGCCTCTGGCGGCCCTTACCTGACGACTCTGTGGGAGTTGCGTCCCCAAGCCTATGCCCTGCTCGCGTTCGTCGTGACCAGCTCTCTGGTGCGAACCCGCGGTGATCTGATCAGGCTCGCTGGGCTCTTCTTCAGCGTCGTCGCGGCCAAGGCACTGATCGCCGACTACCGGTATTTGGTGACACTGCATAGCGACATCTCCGGCGTGGAGGCGCTGATGGCGCACGAAGAGTCCTACTTCTTTGGGTTGTTTCTGGTCGGTGCGTTGGCATTAGCGCTGTGGTGTAGAAGACGCTGGATTCTCATCCCAGTCATAGGGCTGACGCCCGCCGTTGTACTTGCCCTCATTGTCAACCAGCGCCGAGCCGGGGTCATCGCTCTTACCGCAGGGATTGTCGTGCTCTTGGTGCTCGCCATCCGATTCGACCTCGCGAAGCGGCGGCCCCTTGCCATAGCCAGCGTGCTCTGCATCATCGCTATTGCCTTATTGCTCGGCATTTTCTGGAACCACCAATCGGGGATTCTGGGGCAACTGGTCAGACCATTCCACTCGTTCTATGAGCCCGACCCACGCGACTTCCTGTCCAACGCCTACAGACAGGCAGAGGACCAGAACCTGTTGCTTACCATCAGATCCAGCCCTATATTCGGAATCGGTTTCGGCCTTCCCATGCTCTACATCTATCCGATGGCCGATATCTCCAAGCAGTACCCGCTCTGGAACATCATCCCGCACAACACGCTGCTCTGGATCGGGATGCGAATGGGCGCGATCGGGCTGGCCGCGTTCTTCGGTCTCCTAGCAATGGCGATCCTTCAAGCGAGCAGGCAAGGGACGAGACGCGACGTCTTCTTGCGCTCGGTTGCGATATTTGCGATCGCTGCAATCGGCATGGAACTCACTGTCGGATACGTCGACCTTCAGCTCGACAACTACCGAAACCTCATATTTCTCGGAATCCTGTTAGGCGTCATCCAGCGCCTACCGCGGATCAGAGGCATCGGCGCTCGAGTTGAACCGATGCAGCCGCTGATGTCGGTCGATCAGGCAGGATCTACGAGGCGATCTGCCGCCAGGCGAGACCGAAGAACGGCCGCCGCCAGCGGAACCAGCCACGCCGCGTCCGTCAGGTAACGCCCAACCAGCCTGCGCGGCTCCTGAACCAGCCTGTAGAACCATTCCAGGCCGAAGGCCTGCATCCAACGCGGCGCCCGCCGGCTTCGGCCCGCGATCAGGTCGAGGACGCAGCCGACGCCGATCGCGATGGACACCGGGAGCTGGTCGCGATGCATATCAATCCAGCGCTCCTGCTTGGGGTGTCCAAGGGCTACCAGCAACACGTCGGCCCGCGCCTCCGCGATCCGCCCCAGGATCTCCGCGTTCTTCATTTCTTCGACTGCGGCGCGCGGCGGCTGGTACGTTCCCGCGATCACAATGCCCGGATACAGCTCGCCGAGGCGCGCACCGGCAGCGGCGGCGACACCGCCCTCGCCTCCGAGCAGAAACAATCGAGCGCCTGTTTGCGCCAGCTCGCGGATCAACGCGGGCACGAGGTCGGCTCCCGCAACCCGCCCATG
>VBII01000004.1 GCA_005887735.1 Chloroflexota bacterium | reverse complement strand
AGTGCAGCTACCCCATCTTCCGGCACAGCTGGGGCGCGGACTATGACCACCCCCAGGACTGGTTCGATTTCCTGTTCGTGACCAACGCCGGCTCGGGTGGCGCGTGCTACTCGAACCCACAGCTCGACCAGATGGCGAAGGACGCCAACGCCAAGCCTCTGACCCAGTCTCTCGACACCTACAAGGCGATGAACAAGATCCTGGTCGACAACACGGTGACCGGCAACCTCGTCTACGGCATCCAGCAG
>VBII01000003.1 GCA_005887735.1 Chloroflexota bacterium | reverse complement strand
GAGCCAGTACGTGAACTGGGTCCAGGGCGTCCTCCACGGGAACCTTGGCGAGTCACTCGTGAACCGCCAGGTGAAGATCACGCCACTCCTGGTCAGGGAAACATCGGTCAGCGCCACGGTCGGACTCTTCGCGCTCCTGGTCACGGTCGGGCTGGGTCTTCTCCTCGGGGTGGTCGCGGCGCTACGTCAGAACACCTGGATCGACTACCTGGCCTCGAGCACGGCAGTCGTGGGCTACAGCATCCCGAGCTTCGTGATCGCGATCTTCGGCCTTCTGGTGTTCGGGCACTACCTGTACCTCTGGACGCAGGGCACTTTCTATTACGTGCCCGGCTGGGGAAAGCTGGAGCAGATACCTGTGCCCGCGCTTGCCCTCGGTCTGCCCTACGCGAGCTACGTGGCCCGGCTCACCCGCGCGAGCATGCTCGAGACGATCCGAACCGACTACGTCAGGACGGCGTGGGCGAAGGGCCTGAAGGCCCGCGTGGTCGTTGTGAGGCATGCGTTGCGCAACGCGTTGATCCCCGTGGTGACGATCCTTGGCCCGCTCATCACCGGAATCATCACTCCCGGGGCTCGGCAAGGAATTCGTCACCAGCATCCTGGCCAGGGACTACAACATCGTGATCGGAGTCTTCACCTTCTACGCAGCCCTGGTCGGCCTGGCCAACCTAACGGTCGATGTGATCTATCCGATTCTTGACCCGAGGATCAGGTACTAGAGTGGCCCAGGCAGCGCCGGTCATCCAACCCGACCTCGAACTCAGCTATGAGATGCCAGAGCAGGTCACCCTGCTCTCCGACGCCTGGCGCCGCCTTCGCCGTAACCGGCTGGCGCTCGTCGGAGCCGTGATCATCGGGTTGCTCTTCATCACCGCGCTGATCTCCATCGTGTGGACGCCCTATCCGACGTGGCTGCAGGCGGTCGGCCCGACGTACCAGCCGCCCAGCGCGGCGCACCCGCTCGGTCTGGACCAGGCAGGCCGCGACATCCTGAGCCGGATCATGGGCGGCGCGCTGATCACCGTCCAGGTCGGCGTCGGGAGCGCGATCATCGTGAGCCTCATCGGAATCCCGCTGGGATTGCTCGCCGGTTTTTACCGCGGGAAGGTCGACACGGTGATCTCGTTCTTCATCAACATCTGGTACGGCATCCCCGACCTGCTCGTCGCGTTGATCCTGGTATTCGTTCTGTCGGACGCGCTGCACCTGATCCCCCCGGCCAGGCGCTCGCGCTGCGGGAAAGGGAGTTTGTCGAGGCCGCCCGCATGTCTGGCGCGCGCGACTTCTCCCTCCTGGCCCGCCACATCCTGCCCAACGCTCTCGGGCCGATCATCGTCCAGGCGACCTTCGCCATTCCGGCGGCGGTGCTGTTCGAGGCGTTCCTCAGCTTCCTCGGCCTCGGCCTCCCTTCACCCACCCCGTCCTGGGGCGCCATGGCTGCGGACGGCTACCACGGCATGGACTTCGCGCCGCACATCGTGCTCGCTCCGACCCTCGCCCTCTCCGTGACGCTGATGGCGTTCAACTGGGTCGGCGACGGGCTGCGCGACGCCTTCGACCCTCGCATGCGGAGATAAGGCGCTGGCCCCTCTGCTTCGCGTGCAGGACCTCCGGGTTCAGTTCTTTACGTCCGGCGGCACCATAAACGCCGTCGACGGCGTGACCTTCGAAGTGGACCGGGGTGAGATCGTGGGCATCGTCGGCGAGTCCGGGTCCGGCAAGACGATGACCGCGCTGTCCCTTCTCCGGCTGATTCCCGAGCCGGGAAGGATCACGAACGGGCGGATCCTCTACGGCGAGAAAGACGTCGCCCAGATGACGGACGAGGAGATTTTCAGGTCGAAGAGGCGATGATCGCCCACCAGCGTTTCAGCAACAAGCAGGCCAAGGAGCGGGTGGTACCGATGCTGCAGCGCGTGCGCATCCCGGCCGCAAAAGACCGGGTGCGGGACTACCCGCATCAGTTCTCGGGCGGCATGCGCCAGCGGGCGATGATCGCGATGGGCGTGTCGAACGAGCCTTCGCTCCTCATCGCCGACGAGCCGACAACCGCGCTCGACGTGACGGTCCAGGCCTCCATCATCGAGCTGATTCGAGACCTTAGCCGCGAGCTGCGAGCGTCGGTGATCCTGATCACCCACAACATGGCGCTGGTCGCGAGCCTGTGCAACCGGGTCATCGTGATGTACGCCGGCCGCATCGGCGAGGAAGGTCCGACGCGGGCGATCTTCAAGAACCCGCAGCATCCCTACACGTGGTCACTCCTGCGCTCGATGCCACGCGTGGACGAGAAGGAAAAGGAAAGGCTCATCTCGATCAA
>VBII01000305.1 GCA_005887735.1 Chloroflexota bacterium | reverse complement strand
GAATCAACCAGGCTCCGGTCAACCCGGCGCCCTACCTGCCACCGGGCGCGCCGTCGTCATTCCGAGGCTAGACCCGGTGTTAATTCAACTCCTTCGATCAGATGACAGCGGACGGCGGTTGTCCTCTCAGGGAAGGACGCCGGGGCCGAGCTTCGTTTTTTAGGTCCGCGTCGCAGGGTGGGGGCGTCCTTCCCTCGATAAATCGCCGCGCTCCTCCACAAGGCGCGCAATTTCCTGTTACCCCAAGTTGAGCCCGATCGCGAACGCCGCGGCGTAGCCGGCGCCGCTCGGCGTGAGGCTGGCCAGGAGCATGGCGCCGCTGTTTCCGTTGGATGTGTAGACCATGTCCGCCTGGTTGCGCGTGTCCCTGCTCGGCCGCGCGCTGTAGGACGCGTTCTTGTACACGAGGTCTGTGGTCGCGTCGTCGAAGAACAGCTGCGAGGTGAACTCATACGTCTTCGACGTGCCCGAGAACGTGCGGATCTTGAAGTGGATGTGCACGGCCCGGCCGGAGTACCAGCCCGGATAGATGGTGGTGAACTTCGCCAGGCCGCCGGCATCGGTCACCTGATAGCCGCGCAGAAAGCGTTTGCCGACGGTCGACTGTGCTGAGACGTCCGAGTAGACGCCGGATGCATCGCAGTGCCAGACGTCGACCTGCGCACCGCTCAGCGCCGTGCAGCCGCTGGCGCCGACACGGGCCACGCTGAAGGTCAGAGCCAGCGGCACCCCGCTCTTGACCGACGCGTTGGAGGGGTCGGTGGTGATGTCGGAGCGATTGAGGCGCTCGTCGACGAAATAGGGACCCTCGGTCTCTGCCGGAGTGACCACGCAAGCGGGCGTGGCGATCGGGCTCGACGAGCTTGATGGCGAGGCCGATGCCGAGCTGAGCGCGGAAGGGTTGCGTCCGGTACACGCAGCGACCATCACGCCGAACCAAAGCCCCAGGGTTCCCAGCAGGACCGTTCGGCGCGACATGACCGACTCGGTGAGCGGCCTCATTCCATCAGTCTCGGGATGCCTTCCGACAGCAGACCCATGGTCGAAGCATGGGTTGCCAACCTTAGATCAGCCTGGGAACGTCCCCCCCGATCAGTGGGGGCCTCGCAGCTCCGCGTCCCTGGACCGCTTCAACAGCTCCTCGGCGGCAGCCTTGTCACCCCGAAGCTCGGCGACCTTGGCCAGGTTCCGCCATGTCCAGGCCGGCAGCTGGCGGTCGCCCAGCTCTTCGGCGGTTCTGATCGCGAATCGAAGGTCCTCCTCGGCTTCGTCGAGCCTGCCCACGTTCCGCTTGGCGATGCCCCGCGCCGCCCTCGCGTCCGCCATCTCCCAGCGCGCACCGAACTCGCCGAAGATCGACACGCCACGGTCAAACCAGGGCAGTGCTTCCTCGCCGCGACCGAGGTCGTCTAGGACGCGACCCTTCTGCACGGAAGTGTTGGCGACGCTGAACTGGTCGCCCGACTCTTCGGCCAAAGCGCACGCTTCTTCGATCAGCTGCAGCGCGCCCTCGGGATCCTGCTTCTCGGTGCGGTTGATCGACAGTGCGGTCAGCGCGCGGACGCGAGCCCAATAATCTTTTGGGTCGACGAGGGCCAGAGCGCCCCGCCAGATCGCCTCAGCTTCGTCGAATCTTTCCCGCGTCCACGGAACCCAGCCCGCGAACAGCCGGGACCGGACGATCGCCCAGGAATCGCCCAGCTCTTCAGCCGCAAGCAGGGAGCGGTTCAAGAGACGCTCGGCCTTGTCGACGTCACCCTCGAAGTTGATGGCTATGTCGCCCAGGTATCGAGTGGCCAGGCCCAGCGCGAACGGATCGGGCTGTGTCTCACCGAGAGCCACAGCTCGGCTCAGAGCCTCGGTGGCGGCAGGATAGTCGGCGAGCCAGTAATAGGATTCGCCCATGCCGGCCAGGATCCTGGCCTCGCGCGCGCCCCATCGCGACTCCTGACCGGCCATGGCCAGCGCTCGCTCGTAACGATCGATCGCGGTGCGGCTCTCCATGCGCCGTCGCGCCCGAT
>VBII01000304.1 GCA_005887735.1 Chloroflexota bacterium | reverse complement strand
CTCGCTCAAAAGCTCGGGCTGCTCGAGCGACGCCATCGCGACGTCGGACATCCCGTGCTGGCGCGGACCCATCAGCTCCCCCATCCCCCGCATCCTCATGTCTTCCTCGGTCAGCTTGAAGCCGTCGCTGAGCCGGGTGAGCAGGCTCAGGCGGCCGAGAGCGTTTTCCGAAGGGTCGTCGGCGAGCAGGAGGCACCAGGCCCGGGCCGCCCCGCGGCCGACTCGCCCGCGAAACTGGTGCAGCTGGGCGAGGCCGAAGCGATCCGCTCCCTCGATCATCATCACGGTCGCGTTGGGCACGTCCACTCCAACCTCGACCACGGCGGTCGCGACCAGGATCTGGATTTCGCCCGCGACAAAGCGCTGCATCACCTCGTCCTTGTCCTTCAGCCTCCCGTGGATCAAGCCCAGCTTCAGGTCCGGAAAGATCTCCTTCTGGAGCCGCTCGAACTCGGCGGTGACGGATCGCACGGCCAGCGTCTCGGATTCTTCGATCAGCGGACAGATCACGAAGGCCTGACGGCCCGCCACCACCTCCTTCCGAACCAGGTCATATGCACCGGAACGATTGTCCGGGTCGATGACCTCCGTCTCGACAGGAGTGCGGCCCGGCGGCATCTGGTCGATCACGGACAGCGTCATCTCCCCATAGAGTGCCAGCGCAAGCGTGCGCGGGATCGGAGTCGCGGTCATGGCGAGGAAGTGCGGCCGCCCCAGACCCTTGCCCCTAAGCAGCTCGCGCTGCCGCGTGCCGAATCGATGCTGCTCGTCGACGACGGCCATTCCGAGGTTTACGAACTCCACCGTGTCCTCGATCAACGCGTGCGTTCCCACGACGAGGGCGCAGTGGCCCGACGCTGCCGCGGCGCGCACGCGCCGGCGCTCAGCCGCGCTCTGGCTGCTGACGAGAAGCTCGACCGTCAGCCCCGGCAAGCTGTCCTCGAGATAGGCGCGGAATCGGCGCAGGTGCTGCCGGGCGAGGATCTCGGTCGGCGCCATGACCACCGACTGCAGGCCTGACGCGTGGGCCATCGCGACGCATGCAGCCGCGACGGCGGTCTTGCCGGAGCCGACGTCGCCGTTGAGGAGCCGGTTCATCGGAACCGTTCCCTCCATGTCCCTGTATGCGTCCCAGATCGCCTTCCGCTGCGCGGTGGTGAGCTCGAAGCCAAGGCCCACCTTGAATGCCTCGATGACCTCCTGCCGGTAGCGGATGGGCGTCGCAGGTTCGAGGGCGATGTTGGCGCGCATCAGAGCAAACGCAGCCTGCAGCTCGAAGAGCTCGGCAAAGGCCATGCGGCGGCGCGCCTCTTTGTATTCGTCGTTGTTGTCGGGCTTGTGTCCGCGGCGCACGGCGTCGCCGACATCGAGCAGCCGATGCCGGTCCCGGACCTCGACCGGCAGGAGGTCCTCCAGCTGACCCGCGAGGGGAAGCGCGGATTCGACCCAGCGCGCGATCTTGCGTGAGCTGAGCCCGTCGACCAGGTGATATTTCGGCATCATCCCGCCGACACGGGCAGGCTGCATGTCCTCGCCATCGTCGAGGCGCTCGTAATGCGGGTTCTGCATGTTCAGGCCGCTGTAACGCGACAGCTTCACCGCGCCCGCGACCGCGATGCGGTCGCCCTTGTGCAGCTGCTTGGCGACAAAGGGCATGTTGAACCACACCAGGCGAAGCGAATTCCCCGCGTGGTCCACGATGGTCGCCTCGGTGAGCTTGATCCGCCTGCGCAGCGACTGTTTGGGGTTGATCGACTTCACGATTCCCACGACGGTCGCCGGCGACCCTTCCGCAAGCGATGAGATCGGGGTGGGTTCACCGTACGACTCCCAACCGAACGGAAGCGCCAGCAGCAGGTCACGGATCGTGCTGATGCCGAGCTTCTCCAGCCGCCTTGCGTTGGTGGGTCCGATGTCGGGAAGCTTCTCGACCGGGGCGTCGAGCGTGCGCGGGAGAACCAGGATGGCCATCTGCGCTATGGTCGAAAGCTCGTGCTTCGAAAACGCATCGAGCTCATCGTTCTGGGCATATTCATCATTGGAATCATCGGATATGCGGGCACCGGCATCGTGTACGCGGGGGCTCTCGCGGCGAACGCTGAGCGAACGATCAACACGGTCGTCTCACACCAGAACTCGCTCAACTCATCCTTCACCAGCATCAACTCGCAGCTGAGCGCGCTCGGCGGCGATTCGACGTTCAACGCTCAGCAGGCCATCACGCTGGTCGACAAGTCGGTGGCCAACTCCGAGCTGGCGACGGTGACGATCAACCAGGATGACGCATCTCTCGCCTCGGTTGAAAAGCAGCTCAACGGGAGTCGTTGGTTGACCGCAATCGGCCGCAGCAACCTGGACAGGGAATCGACCCGGGTCGGGCATGCTCGCAAAGCGCTTGCCGCGGCCCGGAAGATCGCCTCTGACCAGGTCCTCGACGGACATTTCTGGCATTCGCTCTACACCGCCCTCGGCGACCTCGACACGCTCAACAAACAGAGCGGCGCGGGCGACCTGACTGCGGCGCGCTCAACGCTGACCACGATGCAGACGGACGCCAGCCAGGCGGTCCAACAGTCCGCCTCTCCCGGGCTTCCCGCCGAGCTGCATGACCTGATGGTCGACCTCCAGTCTTTCGTGAGCGATTACGGGAAAGAGCTCGACGCGCAGCTGGCGGGCGACGATGCGAGCGTAGCCCAGTACCAGACGAGCGTGGCAGCTGACCTGACAAAGCTCAGCGCGTACGACATCGACAAGATCGGAAAAGAGATCGACGCCTTCTACAAGCCGCTGATCGACCAGTTCAACTCGGAGATTGCGGCCGCAACGGCTTAGACCTTCGCGCCTCGGCGCGGGCGAACCAGACCAGCTGGCCGGCAAGCAGGGCCACCAGCACCACCAGCGCGGGGGCGCCAAGCCGGGAGACTGCGAACCAGCCCGCGGCGAGGATCAGGAGAACGACGGCGCTCTGGACCCAGTCGCCTACGAAAAGGCCGATGACAGCTTCGCCGGCCGACCGCAGGAAGCTCATGCGAGGGCGGGACGCCTGATCATCGCGATCGCCAGGCGAGAGGCGGCGAAGTAGATCACCGCCAGGCCCAGGATCGAGACGAAATCGAGCGGCCAGGAGGCGCCCATCCCCTCGGCCGCCCAGAAGGTGCCGAGGCTCGTCAGGACCACGCCGACCGCGTACTTCAACGTGTTCTCCGGGACCCGCGCCAGCGGTCGGCGGACCACCACGCCAGCCACCGCGACCACGGCCATGGCAAGCAAACCGCCGGCGACCGCGGCAGGCAGCCCGCGACCCGTGCCCCTCGAGGAAAACTCCCTTCAAGGCCAGGACGAATCCGACCCAGTCGCGGCCGGCCGCCGCGCCCTGCAGCTGGCTGACCGTGTTGCGATAGGCCAGGTCCTCGTCGTGCTTGTCGACAACCCCGGCGGACCGAAGGACGGCTTTGTGCAGCCAGCGCAACCCAAAGAGCAGCAGCAGCGTGCCAACCAGCAGCTTGAGCGCTCCCTCAGGGATTCGGGTCACGATCAGCTGGCCGAAGAAGATCACCAGGACCGCAAGCGCTACCAGGGCGGCGAGAGTGCCCAGGAGCGGCGCCCTCCAGCCGCGGGTCAGGCCGACCGCGAGCACGATGGTGAGCGCCTCCGTCGACTCGACCGCCGAACCCAGGAACGCGGCGCCGAACACCAGAACGGTTTGGTACATCCGCAAAGAGATTAACCAAGGCTTGCTTTAATGGGTTCCATGCGCCCCGGGCTCTATGCCGACGACTCGATCACCCGCCGCGTCAACCGGGAGAACGTGCTGCTTCTGGGCGGCGGCCGCGCTCTGTTGATGCAGCTCGCGCACCCCCAGGTGGCGGCGGGCGTGGACGAGCACTCCGACTTCCGGACCCGGCCGATGTACCGGCTCCGGCGGACGATCCGGCTGACGATGGCAATCGTCTTCGGAGACCGCGAGACTGCGATGGCGGCGGCCCGGAGGGTCAACAACGTGCACGCTCGCGTGAAGGGGCACGATTACCAAGCTTTGGACCCCGACCTGCTGCTGTGGGTCCACGCCACGCTGGTGGACACGGCGCTGATGACCTATGAGACTTTCGTCCGCCGGCTGGAGGCGGGCCAGCGCGAAGACTTCTATCAGGAGATGAAGCTTTTGGGAGAGCTGCTCGGAATTCCACGGGCACGATTTCCCGAGACGATTCGTGACTTCGAGGAGTACGTCGCCATGAACGTGGCCGAGCGGCTGCGGGTCGATGAACGGTCGCTCGAGCTGGCAAGGCTCGTCGTCCGCCCCAGGCTGCTCCGGTTGCCAGGGGCTGTGTTTGTGCCGTGGGAGGTCATCACAGCGGGGTTGTTGCCGGCGTCCTTGCGTGAGCAGTACGGGCTGACGTGGGGCAAGCCGCGGGAGCAGCTCTTTGGCCTCCTCACGCGGGCTTTGCCGAAGCTCGTCGCCGTGACCCCATCCGTGCTTCGTGTGTGGCCGCTGCCGGGGCATAACGTCAGCCTGGCGGGGGATTTCTCGTTCACCGCATGATTTAGGGCGCTCCTGCCCCTCCGGCGCTTCGCGCCACCTCCCCATGAATGGGGAGGAGCACTAGATTCCCTACTTCTTGATGTACACGATGCCCAGTGCTTGCGGGCCTGCGTGGGTGCCCAGGACGCAGCCGATCTGGCCGATTGGGATTTCTTGGTCGGGGAGCTCCTTGCGCAGGTCCGCT
>VBII01000065.1 GCA_005887735.1 Chloroflexota bacterium | reverse complement strand
TCCGCACCGCGGACCGCTGGTACGAGCGGCACAACGTGACCGACCTGGGCGGATGCGTGCTGGCCCGCGATGAGTCGGCGTTCGATTGCGGCGACCTGGCGCAAGGAGCAGCCAAGACCTATTCGTTCCATGGCACCGCCACCGCGGCCGGCGCGTTTCATTACGAGCTCGCATTGCGCGAGCTGATCCAACCGTTCGATTACGTCAACGATCACTCGGACGGAGCGGACGCGCAGGCGTGGGACGAGACCGTCACCTCGGGCTGACCCCGCCCGATTCCGCACGTCTGGCGTCGGCCGTGCGCTACGCCGGCGCTGGATGCGCACGTCTGGCGTCAGGGGGGCGCTAAAGGTCGGCGCCGGCGCGGTTTGGCACGCTGGATGGCCGGACCGAGCCAGCGGGCGACGACCTCGGGCCGGGCGGTCGCCAGAGGCTCGAGCTTGACGACGTAGCGCAGCATCGCCATCCCGATGAGAGAGCTCGCCGCGAGGCTCGCGCGCAGCCGGGGTTGATCGACCTTGATCGCCCTGGCCAGTCGGCCCAGCACCTCGCGCGTGACGAACTCGCGCAAGAGCGCCGCCGCGTCCTCGCTGGCAACCACCGATCGGATCAGCGCCAGCAGGGGCCGGCCTGCCGGCGAGTCCCATGTCTCGAGGAAGAAGCGGACCAGCCGCTCGCCAAGCCCGTCAAGCCCCGGAGCCAACAGCTGAGGGAGAAACTCCGCCGGGTCGAGGGGAAAGTCGACCGCGGCACGGAAAACACCCTCCTTGGATCCGAAGTAGTGGAGGACCAGGGCCGGGTCGACCGCGGCTTCCGCGGCGATGCCGCGGACGGTCCCGGCCTCGAAGCCCACCCGGGCGAACTGCGCGCGCGCGGCAGCCAGGATCTTTGTCTTTGTGCCGCCGGCTCCAGGCCGCCTCCCGCTGCGGGGCAACTGGCTAGTGGGCGGGCGCGAGAGTTCCGCGCGGGCGGCGCGCGGAGAGGAACTCACCCAGCGACATCAGGACCAGGCCCGCGGCGAGCCATCCGAAAAGGACGAGCAGCGGGCCGCCGACGCCCGCTCCGTCGAAATACAGCGCTCCGCGCAGCGCGTCGTACAGCGGGCCCGCGGGCATCCAGGGGGCCAGCGCTCGGTAGAAGTCGGGCAGGAGCCGGCTGCCGACCGGTCCTCCGGATGACACCAGGTCCAGCAACACCACCACCAACGCGGCAAGCGCGATGCCGGGGGCTCCGAGCAAGCGGACGAGTCCAGCCACGACGGCGCCGACCGCCGCGGCCGCGAGGGTCACCAGGCCCACGGCAGTCCACAAGCCCGAGCCGTAGTCGCCTGCGATCCACTCGGCGGTGCCCATCGCGGCGAAACCGGCCAGCACCGCGAATGCGAGGACAACGCTGAGTCGCGCACCAAATCCCGCAGATCTCGCGATGCCGAAAAGAAGTGCCTGGGAGACCAGCGTGGAGACGATCACCGCCACGACCACGAAGAACAGGATCAGCCCATGGGCGTCTCCGGCGGTAAACGGGTGAACGATCTCGACTTCAACGCTCGACCCCTGCGCCTTGAAGGCGTTGGTGAAGGCTGCGGTGATGACGCCGGTGGATGCGTCGCCCGCCGCCCCGGCCAGGATCAGACGAGGGGCTGGTCCACCCAGGACGAGGACGCCGTCCACCACTCGCGAATCGAGGGCCGCCCGTGCATCCGTCTCTGAGCTGTACGTGGTGAACTGAAATGCTCCCGGCGCGTTGGCGCCGAATGCGGCGGAAATCTGTTCGACTGCCGGAGCCGGACCGACCAGGCCGACAGGGATGTCATGCGGATGTGGATCGCGGATCGCGGTGCCGATCAAACCGAGCAGCGCGACCAGCAACACGAGCCCCCCGACGACGGGCGCGACGATCGCGCTTATGCGTTCCATCAACGCCTCCTCGGGTAATTCAACCCGCGTTGAATTCTACAGGCGTTGAGTTGTCGGGGTCAACTGGAATTCCTGGGTCCCGATTCCGCACGTCTGGCGTCAGCGGTGCGTATCAGCCGGCGCGGATCCGCACGGCTGGCGTCAGACGTGCGGAACTTCCCGGTTCAGGTCATCAGCGCAGGCGCAGGCTGGAACGCGTCTGGAAGCGCTGTTCCGACCTCGTTCGAATTCACCTCGACGATCTCTGACTTGAGTGGACCAAGGATCGCCAACAGCTCGTCCTGCTCGCGGCTCGGGACCTTGAATTGCTTGAGCGTCGCGACAAGGTCATCGACCAGGGCGCTGAACTCACCGTTGGTGACCTTCATCCCGGCATGCGCTTCCTTCATGCCGCGTCCCTTGTACTGACACGGACCGCCCGTGGCTTCGCAGACCTGGTCGATGAGCATCTTTCTCAAGCGGGCAAGATCCGTCCTGGCAAACTTGAGGTTGATCCGGTCGTCTGCGGCCACCTTGTCTCGAAAGGCTTCGACGACGGCTGTGATCGCGTCCATTCCACCAAGTCGCTCGTACAGCGTCCGTTCCATGGCTCCTCCTATATGCGAGTCGTGTCCCTGGAAGTCGGTGCCTCCCTGGCATCGCCGTCGCCTTGACTATTGGCTCTGTGCACCGAGGTGTCAATAGCCGAATCAGGTTTCGGTCGATCCACAGGCAGGCAATACTTGACATCCGCGCCTCAGGCGGATATACCAGTTTGGCTTGGCCGCATTGGAGTTCGTGGCCGCCGGCTCGTCTTCGAGCAGTCGTGGTCAGGGCCCCAAATCCTCAAGCGACCGATCGCGATTCAAAGGTCTGTAGGGGATTCACAAGTCCGTCCGGGGGTTGGAGGTTGATATGAGACCACGGAAGCTCATCTATGTTGCGGCCGGGGTGGGGCTGATGGCGGCACTGGCGCCGTGGTCGGTCCCCGCAGCTAGTGCCCAGCACGCCAAGATCGACTGCGCGAACGCGAAGACGTTCTGCACCGAAGTCCTGGACTCCGAGCAGGTCTTCGGCAACAACGTCTACGTGGGGCACGACGAACCCTCGCTCCTTTTCTACTCGAACAAGCCTGGGTCCGGCAATCAGATGACATACAACCTGACCCTGCCCGCGGATCCGTCGGCCAGCGGCAACCCGCGCACCGACGGCAAGTCCTACAACTTCGAGCTGCACCCGGCCTTCTGGTTCGGTATGGCCCTGTGCGACGACCAGTCCTATCCGGAGTCGCTCTACAACGGTCTTGCGGGCCCATGCACACCGAACAGCGACGCGAACATTCCGGGCAACACGGGCAGCGGCATGGCCCACGCCCCTGGCGTGGCCTTCATGGAGATGCAGTTCTACCCGCCGGGCTGGGCGCTCTGGCCGCCGGGAGTCAGCTGCGACCCGACCAAGTGGTGCGCGGCACTGAACATCGACAGCCTGTCTGAGAATCCCGTCACCGGCCAGGTCCTCAACTCCACGTGCGCCGCGAGGACTGGGCTCGAGTACGTCAACTTCGCGTTCATCACCCATGACGGCGTTCCGATCGGTCCACCAAACCCGGTGGACGCTACCTTCGACACATTCAACCCGGTTGGCAACTCGGACGTTTCGTTCTTCAACTCGGGAGACCAGCTCTCGGTCGCGCTGGCAGACACCACAAATGGACTGGGGATCACCATCACCGACTCAACCCACCCCACCCAGAGCGGGTTCATGGTCGCCAGCGCCACCAACAACTTCGGCATGGTTCAGTTCGCCCCGACCGGGACCGCCTGCACCAACATCCCGTATGACTTCCACCCGATGTACAGCACATCTTCTGAGGCCACAAGGGTGCAGTGGGCGGCGCATTCCTACAACATCGCGTTCTCCGATGAGATCGGCCACTTCGACTTCTGCAGCAACGTGCAAACCCACGGCACATGCGGTCAGTCGGAGGGCCTTGGCGGCGACACCGAGCCGAGCGACAAGGACGACAATTTCTGCTTCCCGGCAGCGGCAAGCTCACTCGTGGCGGCCGCAGGCTGTCTGGCGACCAACGCCGGCTTTGACGGCATGTCGTACCAGAACGTTTGGCCGGACGGCAACGCCAACCACCCGGCCCCGGTCGACTTCACCAGCCCGCTGACGGGCGGCGTCGACTACAACCGGCTGGCCTTTGAGACCGACCTGCCGAGGATCGAGGTCAAGGCCGTCAGCCCGTACAACAACTGCAACCGCACCACCGGCACCGGCTGCGTCAACCCGCCTCTCACCGATGACGGCGCGGCCGCTTCGTTCTATCCGTTCTATTCCACCGCGGCCGGTGGGACGAGCGCGTGTTCCTGGGTCTTCGGGAACCAGATCCCATTCAACGGGACCAATCCGCCGTATCCCTTCTACACCACCAACAGCTTCGGCGGGAATCCCGCAGAGTACGGGTCGCTCTACCTGTCGACCTATCTGGCCTTCCCATCCGGGACCGCGTTCCACACCTCGTCGCGCTTCAACAACTTCCACAACGGCCTGGCGAGCAACCCCTGCGCCGGCTGACAGCGATCTGAACAACGGGAGAGGGCCCGCCTCCACCGGCGGGCCCTCCCGCTCGTCGACCTAGCGCGCCGGCATGAATTCCGCACGTTTGGCGTCAGCGGTGTGCATCCGCGGGCATGATTCCGCACCGGAGGCGTCAGGCGTGCGGAATTCGGAGGCGTGCGCTCCTACGGATGGCGTTTCACCGTCGCCGCAACCTCTTTGGCCGCCTCGTTCCAGCTGACCGCACCGATCGCCTCCATGATGGCCAGCCAATCCCAGTTGATCCATGCTTTGACGATCTTGCCGTCCGCCACCTGATACCAGGCGCTGGCGGTCGCTTGCCACTTCTTGCCGCTTGGTGGATAACCTCGGAAATTCCCGAGGTGCGTGCCGGTTGCGCTGACGCGCACGGCCACAAGATCGCCCTCGGCGATCTCGTGTTCGAAGGTCATTTCGAGGTCAGGAAAGGCGGCCACGAATCCGCGCGCCGCCGTTTTGAGCCCTTCGCTCGAAGTCAGGTCGTCGAGGCCGACGAAATCCTTGCGCACAAAGGCCGCGTCGAGGTACCGCCGCACGACATCTCGCTCATCTTGTGTGGTCATGCCAGCCAACCTAAGCTCAGGTCTTTCCCGAAACCTTCCCGACCTCCTCGCGAGCCCATGCGACCAGCCGTGAGTCCCCCGTCGCAAGTGCGGCGTCGAGCCCGCGGTTTGCCCACACCGCGGCCTCCTGCGCACGGCCGAGCCGTGAAAGCAGTCGTGACCCATGAACGAGCGCACCCGCCAGGTTGCGCGGGTTGTCGATCGGTTCTAAGAGCCTTACCTCCGCTTCGCGCTCGGCCAGGGCACGCCCAATAAGATCGAGCTGATCGAGCAGCTCAGCTGCCACCCAATGGCTCACAGAGATTGAATAGACGTCACCCAGGGTCGTAAGCAAACGGCGCGCCGCGAACACGTCGCCCAAGCCCTCCTCAGGGCGGCCGACGCGACCTAGCAGGCGGCCACGGTGGAGGCGAAGGATCGCTCCCAACCGCCGATAACTTCGAGGCGCTCGAGCGAATGCCTCCTCCATCACCTCGAGGCCGGCCGCGTGGTCACCACAGTCGGAGCGGGCGATCGCGAGCCGGTCGAGCACGCGGGCCGGCAGCTCTGGGTCTTTGCCCGAGTTTGCGCGCAGGATCTCGGCCGCCTGTTCGAGGTGCGGGCGGCCATGCTTTGGCCGACCGGCGCGCACCTCCGCCCACCCCAGCTCGGCGAGCAGCCGGCCACGGCCTGGGCCGGCGCCCCCGCCGAGCGAATCGAGGCCAAGGCGGCAGGTGTCGATGACCCCAGCCATGTCGCCGCGGCGATATGCGGTAGCTGCCAGGCCGACCCATGCAGCCGCTCGTTCCCCGTCGTCAGCCGCCTTTGCGAGCAACTGCCCGTATGCGGCCTCATCGTCGGCTGGCTCGGCGATTGCCAGCTCCCCGGCTGCAGCCTGCTGATACGCGGCTTCAATCTCAGCCGAGACGGTGAGGCCCAGCTCCCGGCTTACGACCTCTCGGTGACGTTGATAAGTTCGCACGGCGAGCTCACGCTCACCGGCCGCCGAATAGGCCTCGATCACGGCGAGCGCCGCCTCTTCACACGCGGGATCGGCGTAGAACACCGGCGCCCAGTTCGCTGTAGCCCGGGCGAGCTCGATCGTGGCGGCGCGTCGAAGGTCAGCGAGGCGCACGCGGGCAGCGTCCGCCCATTCGGCCCACGGCTCCTCTGGCAAGAGCTCGCCTTCAAGCGCGAGAGCATCCTCGAGCGCAGCGCGCCGTCCGGGCCCCACAGCGGTCGCGCGTTCCAGGGCCGCCATGGCGATGACGAGGTCAGTCTCGACTGGCACGGCCAGGCGGACGAACGACCGGCTTGCCTCCACGACGTGCTCGCCCAGCGCTGACCGGGCCATCGAAATTGCCTTGGCGATCGCGTTGGCCCCACGATCACGGTCAAGACCCGGGGACAGGGCGTCCATCAGCTGCTCGCGCGATGCCGTGTGAGCGTGCGCAAGCAGCAGGTACTGAACCAGTCGCCGCGCACTTGGGCGCTCCCACCTCTCGATAACGCGTTCGCCTATCTCGACCCTGAAGGGACCCAGCAGGCGCGCCCGCAATATGGGGTGCGCCGCAATCATCGGAACATCCTAGATCGGACCCAAATCGCTCTCGAGAGTCTCGTGCGTGGAGAATACAGAGCCGCTAGGCAGCTCGAGTTATCGGGGCCGGACGTATCAGCAGGTAGATTCCAGCGATGAGGGTCCATAGGCTGAAGACCATGTACCCGATCTGGCTGCTCGAACTCTGAATCGATGCAGTGCTTATGAGACCGGTGACAAACAGCACCAAGCCCACGAGCATCCCGGAGGCCCCGATCAGGCGCAGGGCGATCGGCCTGGTCCACA
>VBII01000302.1 GCA_005887735.1 Chloroflexota bacterium | reverse complement strand
AGCATCAGGGTCTTCACTCCGACAAACGGCGACGCGGCTTTTCCGGAAGCCTGGACCGTCGGCAGGGTGGCGTACCCGTAATCCACCCCGGCCTTCACGTAATCGGCTACCGACCACGGTCCGTTGATGATCATGGCCGCCTTGCCTTCTTTGAACAGCGTGTCTGCGATGCCGTAGTCAACACCGGCGGGCATCGCGCCCTTGAAGCTGGCCACGTAGTTGAAGCCGGCCTTGGTGCCGCTGCTGTTCAGACCGACGCTGCCGTCGGCCTTGACGTAAAAACCACCCGAACCGTAGATCCACGGCGCCTGGAAGTAAGCGTCCTTTGGGTTCCAGACCACGCCGTATGACCCAGGGTTGGTCTGGCTGTAGCTCTTGGCGAAAGTCACAAGGCCATCGGTCGTCTTCGGGATCTGGCTGCTCGAGATCAGCTTTTTGTTGTAGATGATCGTGATGGCTTCGACCGACTCGGGCACGCCATAGGTCTTGCCCTCGAATGTGGCTGCGTCCACTGCGGCCGGTGTGAACTGCGAGTTCATGTAGTCCTTGGACACGTATGCGTCCATGGGCTTGATCGCCTCGAGCTTCACCCACTTACCGATCTGGTCGTCGACCCAGGCCACGATGTCGGGGCCCTGTCCCGCGCCTGCCGCGGCGGTGACGGCGTCGGTGAGGTTCGGCTTGTGGACCAGGTTGATGGTCACGTTCGGATACTGCTTGGTGTACGCGTCGTAGATCGCCTTCTTGGCGTCGAGGTAGGTGCCCTCGTAGCCGTGCCAGACGGTGATCGTGCCGCTGCGGTTCAGGGTTTGGGTCGGGGTGTTGCCGGCGCTGCTCCCGCACGCGGTTGCCACGACGGCGATGAGCGCGAGCAGCGTGAGCCCCGCCGATTTACCCCATCGCGTCCAGGCCATCAAGTCTTTCCTCCCTTGAATCAGGCAAACCTACCCCCCTCATCGGCCCCGATCGGGACACGTTCAAGAGGCGGGAGTAAATCGGTTTAGCGGGAATCTATTCCGCTCCCAATTTCCTGTCAAGGACCAATTCGGCGGCCGATCGAGGACGACTCAAGAGACCCGGTATCTTTGGCCGTGAATGACCCAGCGGGCGAAGCTTGGCGGGACCGACCTCGAGTTCTACCCGCTCCAGGGGTTGGGTGACGGCCTGCCGATGACGGTGAAGGTCCTCCTCGAGGGGCTCATGCGCCTCGCCCAGGCCGGCACGACCGCCGAGGACAACGTCGCGGCGCTGGCGAAGTGGCCGGCCCCTTCGCCCGACGGGGAGCTTCCGTTCCTCCCCGCGCGTGTCCTGATGCAGGACTTCACCGGCGTGCCGGCCGTGGTCGACCTCGCCGCGATGCGCTCGGCGATGCAGCGAGCCGGCAAGGATGCCGGCAAGGTCGACCCGCTGGTTCCGGTCGACCTGATCATCGACCACTCGGTGCAGGTCGACTCGTTCGGGTTCCGCGATTCCTATACCCGCAACATCGAGAAGGAGATCGAGCGCAACCGCGAGCGTTACTCGCTCCTGCGCTGGGCGCAGCAGGCGTTCCACAACTTCTCTCTCGTGCCGCCTGGCATGGGCATCTGCCACCAGGTCAACCTCGAGTACATCGCAAGGGTCGTCCAGGTGCGCGACGGCGTCGCCATCCCCGACACTCTGATGGGCACGGACTCGCACACGACGATGGTCAACGGCCTCGGAGTCCTGGGCTGGGGAGTCGGCGGCATCGAGGCCGAGGCCGCGATGCTCGGCCAGCCGGCTTACCTGGCTCCGCCCATAGTCGTCGGCGTGCGCTTCCATGGCGCCCTGCCCGCCGGATCCACCGCCACCGACCTCGTGCTGACGCTCACCGAGATGCTGCGCAAGCACGGAGTGGTCGAGAAGTTCGTCGAGTTCTGCGGCGACGGGTTGTCCAGCCTTTCGGTCCCCGACCGCGCAACGATGAGCAACATGTGCCCCGAGTACGGGGCCACCTCCGCCTTGTTTCCGGTGGACGCCCAGACGCTGCGCTACCTGGAGATCACCGGCCGCAGCCTAGAGCAGATCGACCTGGTCGAGCGCTACACCAAGGAGCAGGGACTTTTCCGGGGCGACGGCGATCCGATTCCACGATTCAGCGAGCTCCTCGAGCTCGACCTCACCAAGGTCGAGCCCAGCCTCGCCGGCCCCAAGCGCCCGCAGGACCGCGCGCCACTGCCCAAAGTCTGGGAGAGCTTCAACTCGGCGTTCGCTCACGACCCAAAGCCAAGCCCGGAAGCCATCTCGCGGCTCACCGGTGAAGGTGGCCCAGTCGACGGGCGCGCTGCGTCGTGATCGCGGCCATCACCAGCTGCACCAACACGTCCAACCCGTCTGTCATGGTGGCCGCGGGCCTGTTGGCGAAGAACGCGGTCGAACGTGGCCTCTCCGTCCATCACTACGTGAAGACGAGCCTGGCGCCAGGGTCACGCGTCGTCACCGATTACCTCAACAGCGCGGGATTGATGGAGCCTCTCGAAAAGCTGGGCTTCTTCCTCGTCGGTTACGGCTGCACCACGTGCATCGGCAACTCCGGCCCGCTGGCCAGTCCCGAGGTGGAGGCGGCGGTGATGAAAGAGAACCTGAGCGTGGTGGCGGTGCTTTCCGGCAACCGCAACTTCGAATCCCGGATCCACCCCCTCGTCAAGGCCAGCTACCTCGGCTCGCCGCCGCTGGTCGTCGCTTACGCGCTGGCCGGGACCGTTCACATCGACCTGACGAAGGACCCCATCGGGCACACCAGGGATGGCAAGCCGGTGATGCTGTCCGAGCTGTGGCCCTCGCAAGAAGAGGTCAACGCGGTGGTGCAGCAGTGCGTGAAGCAGGAGATGTTCAAGCGCGAGTACTCGCGCATCTTCGAAGGCGACGAGCACTGGAAGAAGATGAGCTCGCCGACCGGCCCCATCTTTCAGTGGGAAGAGAGCTCCACCTACGTCAAGGAGCCGCCCTACTTCGAGGACTTCGGCCCGGAGCCGCCGGTCCTCGGCGATGTGGACGGCGCGCGCGTGCTAGCGGTGCTCGGAGACTCCGTGACGACCGACCACATCTCGCCCGCCGGCGCAATCCCCGTCGACAGCCCCGCCGGCAAGTACCTCATCGCCCACGGCGTGGAGAGGATCGACTTCAACAGCTACGGCGCGCGCCGGGGCAACCACGAGGTGATGGCGCGCGGGACCTTCGGCAACATCCGGCTCCGCAACAAGCTCGTCGAGCGGGAGGGTTACTGGACGCGCCACTTCCCGGACGGTTCGGAAAGCACGATCTTCGAAGCGTCGGAACGCTACCGAACCGAGGCAGTGCCGCTCATCGTCATCGCCGGCAAGGAGTACGGCTCCGGCTCGTCACGTGACTGGGCCGCGAAGGGCCCGCTGCTGCTCGGCGTGCGCGCCGTCATAGCGGAGAGCTTCGAGCGAATCCACCGCTCGAACCTCGTGGGCATGGGCATCCTGCCGCTGCAGTTCGCGCCGGGCGAGAACGCCCAGACGCTCGGCCTCACCGGGCAAGAGCGCTACACCATCCGCGGCCTGGAGGGCATCAAACCCGGGCAAGACTTTCAAGTCGAGGCCGCCGGCGACGACGGCGGGGTCAAGCGCTTCACCACCCGCGCGCGAGTCGATAACGAGACCGAGGTCGGCTACCTGCACCAGGGAGGCATCCTGCCCCTGGTGCTTCGAGAGCTGATCGCAAAGGACTAGAACCCCGTCCTTTCGGATAGTCCGGACTAACAGTGGTTTCGGTTGCCAACATCCCCTGATAGTCCGGACTATCCGGGGTGGGCGCCTACGCCGCTGGGACCGCTGCTTCGCTGCCCTCGTACGACGTTTTGATCGGCAGCCAGCGCTCATGTCCGCACTCGGGACACTCGAACAACCCGACCACCACATCAGGCCGTGAGATGTCGGAGTGCATCGTGCGCAGCTGCATCGACACGCCCGCGTCATGCCGGTCGCAGGCCGGGCTCTCTTCGATGCTCATGCCTGGACGGTAACGCGGTTCGTCGAGGTACTCCTAGTGCGCGGGGCACAACACCAAGCCGGGCTTGCCTGTCCCCCGCCCACACCCTAAAGTTGCAATCATGGCCACGAAGAAGGTCGGTGAGGAGGTCCAGGAGCCCAGGCCGACCGTGCGCGAGGCGATGCGATCCGTGCTCGCCCAGGCGAAGCTGATCGCCGGCGCCGACGGGCTTGACCGCCAGGTGGAGTGGGTCCGGCTGATGGAGACGCCAGAGGTGCAGCCGCGTGCCGGCGACCTCATGTTCACCAGCGGCTTCCCGATCAAGGACGACCTCTCGGCGCAGATCCGGCTGGTCGCCCGGATCGCAGACTCCGGCGGAGCGGGATTGGTCGTACGGCCACTGCCCTACCTGCGCAAGCTGCCGCCCGAGATGGTCACCGAGGCGGACCGCCTGAAGGTCCCCCTTTTCACCATTCCCTCTGATGTCCAGTTCGTCGACCTGATGACCCCGCTGCTCGAGCGGATCATCAACGCCGAGCACTGGCGACTCAAGCGATCGATCGAGATCCACCACCGGTTCACCGAGCTCGTCCTCGACGGCAAGGGCGTGAACGAGATCTGCCGCACGCTGGCCGACCTCCTCGAGAGCGCGGTCGTGGTCGAAGATGCAAGCTTCCCCCCACCGCAAGGAGACGATCCTCCGCCAGGGCACGCCGCAGCGAGTGCTCTTCGACCCGCAGATCCAGCGCATGCTGCGGGAGGTTGAAGCGAAGCGGGGGCCGGTCAAGGTCCCGGCGTTCCCCCACCTCGGCATGTCGCGCGAGCGCCTGATCGCGCCGATCCTGTCCTCCAACCAGGTGCTCGGCTACATCTCCGTCCTGGACCACCCGCCGCACAACGAGGAGCTCGCCTTCATGGCGATCGAGCAGGCGGCGCTGGTGCTTGCGCTCTCCGTCGCCAAGGAGCGCGAGCTCTCCGAGGTCGAGGGGCGGGTCAGGGGCGAGTACCTCGAGGACCTGCTCCATGGCACCTACGGCGACGAGGCCGCGGCCCAACGCCGGGCCCGCCACCTGGGCTATCCGCTGCACGGCAGCCACATCGTCATGCTCGTGGACATCGACGACTTTCGCGGCTTCAACAAGGCGCGACAGATCTCCGAAGACGCGATCCAGGCCCTGAAACGGGAGTTCCTGCGCCGGGTCACCACGGTGGTTCGGACGACCTATCCGCGGGCGCTGGTCCAGGGCCGCTCCGACCAGGTGGTTGCCCTGTTGCCCCTGGGCACCGAGGTGACCGACCACCAGGCACGAAGCCACGCCCTCGGGCTGCAGATCCGCCAGGCCGTCGCCGACTGGAAGCCGGGCTTCACGGTATCGGTGGGATTCAGCGCGCCGATCGAAGCGCCCTCGTTGGTGGCCGGCGCGCTGCGCGAGGTCACCTCGGTCATGGAATCGCTCGCCCGCTTCAAGCGGTGGAGCCAGGTGGTGGCGGTGCCTGAGCTGGGGCTCACCGGCCTGCTGGCCGCGGTGAGCGACGAGCGGTTGGTCGACTACAGCCGCAGGCACCTGGGACCG
>VBII01000303.1 GCA_005887735.1 Chloroflexota bacterium | reverse complement strand
CAGATGTCGCGTGGCGAGAAGCGTTGGACGCTGGCGCTGATCGCGTTCGCGACGGGCTTGATCGCGTGGCTGAACGGAGCGGCGACTGTCGACTGGGGACCCCTGACCTCAGCGATCGCCGCGGGCAAGATCGGGCCGTCGGTCCTCGCCCTGACACTCGCGATCTTCCTGCTCGCAATGATCGCCGGCATCGGGATCAGCTGGCGCAGGTCTTCGGCCGCGTTTCAGGAACGCCTCAGCCGGGCGTAAGGTCGCGTCTGTATCTGTATGAGTGGTCCAGAGGGGCCTAGGTCGACTCGGCTTTCCGGGCGAGATTGCTCAAGAGCGTTCCGAACTCTTTCGACACCTGGGGGCCGAGCATGCCACCCATGACCGGCCCCAGCGGCCCGCCGACCTCGACCATCTGGCTGACCATGGTCTTGGTGCCTGCCGGCTCGATGCGGCAGTTGAAGCGAAATTGCGTGCCGGGGACGACCTTGGTCAGGAGGGCAAAGCCCCGACCCGGCTGAACATCGACCAGCTGCATCTTGTGGTGCTGGCCGGCTTTGGTGTTCATGACGCCGCTCGATCCGGATACGAATCCACCCGGCCAGTCCATGGTCGAGACGTTCGGATTCCAATCGCCCCACGTCGACATGTCGGACCACACCCGCCACACCCTTTCAGGCGATGCAGTCGTTTCTACAGAGGTGCCATATTCACGAGCCATCGATCTCTCTCCTCAACCTGATCGCGCGGGGTCGGGCACCTGCCGGCGTCCAGAGCCGGCCAGGCGTTCACGCGGCACGTCGACGATGTTGCGCGTTTTGAGGAAGTTGAGGGTGACGACGCCGACCACCAGCAGCGCAGCTCCAACCAGCTCAACAGGGCGGAGCGGCGCGCCCTGTCCGACGGGAGGCGGCAGCGAGAAGATCAGGAAGAGCGCAAGTGGATAGCCGAGCTCCGCGACGGTCGCCAATGAGGCCGGCGTGTTGGAGAGGGCCAGGTAGTACAGCAGCATCGCGAGCAGCCCGGGCACCAGCACGATACCCAGGAAGCTGGGCAGCTGGCTGGCCGAGTAGCCGCTGAAGGCGGCCCCGCCCTTGTCCAAAAGCACGATCACCAGCAGCACTGGCAGCGCCAGCACAAAACGCATGCTGGTGGTGACCGGAAAGCTGACGTCCTCCAGCGCGTAGCGGCCGAGGACGGTACCACCCGCCCACATGATCACCGCCACCAGCACAAGCAAGCCGGCCATGAGCTCCGGATGGCGGATCTGCCATGGCGCTGCCGGATCATCCGCGAAGACGATCAGGTAGACGCCGACGAGGGCGATCGCAGCCAGTGGCCAGAATCCACGTCTGCGCCGCTCGCCGAGGAAGATGCGTGCGAACGCGATCCCAAATACTGGCTGCAAGAGGTACAGCAGGTACACCTCGTGGAGGACATCGAAGTTGGGCGCCGCCGGGTTGCTGAAGGAGTACCCGATGGCCTTGGTGAAGAGCACGGTGGCCACGGCCTGCGGCCCGATCGCGATCGCGGCCAGGGCCAGCCAGCGGCGGCCGCTGAGGCGGCGAAGCGAGGCGAGGTTGACCACAAGCACGGGCAGCAGACACAGGCTGATCAGCAGGTCCTCGACCAGCACGATCTGGCCCGAGCTGAGCTGCTTGGTGAGCCCCGGCCGGAAGTAGGCGTCGAACGCCCACAGAGCAGCCGCGACGCTGACCAAGGCCACCGAACCAGCTTCGAGGAAGCGCGAGCGAGGTCTCGAGATAGTCACTTGATGAGGGTATCCGGTTCCGGGTGGCGCCTATTCCACCCGGATGGGGTCGGACCTAGGCAGGGACCTCCGCCTCAGCCACCTCAGCTTCGAGCTGGACCTCCGCGTGCTGCACCACATAGACCTCTTCGGGCCGGTCATGACCCTCGAGCCGGCGCTCTCCGACCGACATGAGCCGGATGTCGTCGCGCAGGATGTCCGCCACGATCGAGTAGGTCGTCTCCGAGACCAGGACCTGGTTTCCCACCGCGAGCCGCCGCAGCTTGGCGCACCGGTTCACTGCGGGCGAACGGTAGTCACGGTCCGCCGCGTCCGCTTCTCCCGTCAGGACGGCCATGCGCACGGACAGCGACAATCGATCCGGCCACGGCTCCGACTGGACTGCCTGCTGCGCGTCCACGGCGGCGATCACGGCGTCGGTGGCTCGAGGGAAGACGGCGAAGAACGAGTCGCCTTCTCCCCGTTCCTTCAAAACGATGCCCCCGTTCGCCTCAATCGCGGATGTGAGCAGCTGGTCATGGCGCCGCATCGCCTGGTACATCGAGGCCCGGCTCTGGATCCACATCGGCGTCGACTCCACAACGTC
>VBII01000064.1 GCA_005887735.1 Chloroflexota bacterium | reverse complement strand
AGCGCGAACGTCGCGCTGTTCGGCCTTGTGCTCGCGACGGTTGTGGCGGCACTCGGAGTGCAGGACTTGCTCAGGGACTATGTATCGGGCTACTACGTCCTGCTGGAGCGTCACATCCGGGTCGGCGATCGCATCAGCTTCGACGGGCATTCGGGCACGATCAATGAAGTGCGCCTCCGGGTCACTCTGGTGAGGAGCGAGCACGGGGACGTCATCGTCGTACCCAACTCAGAGCTGTTCACCAAAGCCGTCACGATCCACGGCACGACTCCTGAGGAGGAGGCTAAGAAAGCGCCCCAAGGGTGATCCGGCACAGGGCCTCGAGCTCCGCCCCGCCGAGGTCGCATTCCTCCGCCAGCAGCTCACGGATCATCTGCGACGCCAGGTCGGTGTGGATGCCGCCCGCGACCTGCGTGGCGAGCGAGCGCAGGTGATAGGTGTGATCAGGCTTGGCGCTCGAGTCATCTAGGCGAACCTGACCTGATCGAGCTGGACGAAGTCGGACCATCGCTTGACCTCCGCCGCCCCGGTCTCCAGTGCGTCCGACAGGTGCAGGCAGTTGAGGCCGCCGTGGATGCCATACCGCTCGCGGAGCGATCCGGGGCGGGACTTTGCGATCTGAGTCTCGCCGAGCTCGTATCGCATCTGCTTCAGCGACTCCTCCGATGCGGTGATCCGACCCACCACCACCGGCAGCGCGGACATGAAGTCGACGAGCCACGGAAAGAAGGGCCGTCCCTGCAGGAAGTCGTAGTGGCTCTCGATCAGTGACGCGGGCGGCTGGAACCACTCGAGCGATTCGACGTTCCAGTCGCGCTCCGATGCAAGCCAGCCCCAGATCCCGGCGCGCGCCGCCAGGCGATAGGCAGAGTCGGGCTTGAAGATGAGGAGCGCGTCAGCCAATTCGCACCTGGCGCCGCCTCACCGGATAGTCCGGACTATCCGCACTTTGTCCTGTCGGGATCCCTGGATAGTCGCGACTATCCGGGGTCTGGCCACGTAGCCGGAAAGGAGCGTCGCTATTTCGTCTCTGGCGAGACGCAGGGTTGCCACTAGGGACGAAGTCCACTCATGCAGAGAGCTATTTTCCCGGCTTGCGGTCGCGCGGGTTGGGCGAGTAGACCATGCGGCCCTTCAAGTTCTCGGGCAGATGAACCTGGTCGGCCACTCCGCTCTCGTAGTCATGTGCGTATTTGTAGTCGCGACCGTACCCCATCGACTTCATCAGGCCCGTGGGCGCGTTGCGCAGATGCATGGGCACGGGCTCGTTGCCCGTCTCCTGGATCAGTTCACGCGCTGCGCCGTACGACGTGAGAGCCGAGTTCGACTTCGGCGCCAGCGCAAGGTAGAGCGCCGCCTCGGTGAGCGGCAGCACCGCCTCGGGCATGCCCACGAAGTGCGCCGCCTGCTGAGCGGCTATCGCGACCGGCAGGGCCTGCGGGTCGGCCAGGCCGATGTCCTCCGCGGCGAGGATCACGAGGCGCCGCGCCACGAACATCACATCCTCGCCCGCCTCCAGCATGCGGGCCATCCAGTAGACGGCTGCGTCGGGATCGCTGCCTCGCACGCTCTTGATCAGAGCCGAAACGATGTCGTAGTGCTGGTCGCCTGCGCGGTCGTAAAGCAGGTGTCGCTGCTGGAGCGCTTGCTCGACATGCTCCAGCGCGATCGCGCCTTCGCCGGCCAGCCCCGCCGCCGCCTCGAGACCGTTGAGCGCGACCCGCGCATCTCCGCGCGCGACCTCGAGCAGCGCCTCCATCGCGTCCCCGTCGATCGTGGCATGCAGCTCCCCGAGCCCGCGCTCCACAAGGGGAGAGATGACTTCGAACGACGGGTTCTCGGTCGTGGCCCCGATCAAGGTCACCGTGCCTTCCTCCACATGGGGCAGGATCGCGTCTTGCTGGGCCTTATTGAAGCGGTGGATCTCGTCGATGAACAGGATCGTGCGCAGGCCTGCGCGCCGATGCACCTTTGCCTCGGCGACGACCTTCCGCAGGTCCGCCACGCCAGCGGTCACCGCGGACATCGCCACCATTCGGGCGCTCGTCTGGCTGGCGAGCAGGCCGGCGAGCGTCGTCTTGCCGCTCCCCGGCGGCCCCCACAGGATGATGCTGGGCATGTTGCCGGCCTGGGTGAGGCGCCGGAGGACGTCGACCACCTGGCGCTGGCCGACCAGCTGGTCAAAGGTTTTGGGCCGCATCCGGGTGGCCAGGGGGGCGATGGGCTCAGATCCGGCCGGGATCGGAAACAGCTCGCCCTGGTCAGTCATCGAGCTGATTCTCTCCCAGCATTGGTTTGCCGAGAGCGACTGCCGGGGCCCGGAGCCTAGAATCTGCGCCCATGACCACCTGTTGGTATTGCAGCTCGGAGGTTCCCGAGACCTCGCAGTACTGCCCGAGCTGCGGCCACAGCCAGACCGACCGGACGTCGAGCCCGCTGTTCGGGGTGGTCGACCCGACCACCGGCATCTGGAACTCCAAGTTCGCCAACGCTTTGATCGGCCAGGAGGCCAACCGCGCCGTCCGGTACCACCGGCCGCTCTCGGTGCTGTTGGTCGAGCTGGACCACGCCGAGCACATCCACAAGGAGCTCGAGCAGATCCAGGTCGAGGCTCTGCTTCGGGAGATGGCCGAACGCCTGGGCCAGGCGATCCGCGACACCGACACCGTCGCCTTTCTGGACGCCGACGGGCCGCCGCACTTCGCGATCGTGCTGCCGGAGACCGATGAGCAGGGCGCGGCTTTGGCCGCGGACAAGATCCGGCGCTCCATCGCCTCCCATGACTTCGGCACCAGCGGCGCCTGGAAGCGCATCACCGTCAGCTGCGGCGCGGCCACCGTCGACGCCGGATACCGGCCGATGGACGAGGCCGGCATGATGAACCGGTGCGAGTACACCGGCAACCTGTTGCGCGAAGCCCACCAAGCTCTCGATTCGGGCCGGTCGGCCGGCACCAACCGGACCACGGTCGGCGCGTACCGAAGCTAGCGCACCGCATCTGAACCGGTTCTTCCTGATCCGACACGCGGATGTAGAGAATCCGCATCGCATCCTGTACGGCCACCTCGACGGCTTCTTCCTGAGCGCGCTTGGCCGAGCCCAGGCGGCGGCATTGGGCGAGCGCCTGAGGCCGGCCGGTGTGACCCGCATCGTCCACAGCCCGCTGGCGCGCGCGGTCGAGACGGCGCAGATCATCGCCGGCAAGCTCACGCCGGCTCCGGCGCTCGAGGTTGACTTTGACCTTCGCGAGGCGGAGTTCAGCCGCTACCTGCAGGGAGTGCCGTACTGGCAGATCCCGGTGCGGCGTCCGCTCTGGCTGGTGCACAAGGCAAGGCGCGGGCTGCTTCCTGGCGACGAGTCCTACGAGGCCATGGGCGGGCGTGTGCTGCGGATGGCCCGGCGGCTCGCGCGGGAGCACCCGGGGGAGACGATCGCGATGGTCAGCCACGCCGACCCGCTCAACGCCGCCTGGATCCTGCTCGACGGTCGGCCGCAAAACGAGCGCGAGATGCACCGCAAGAGCATCGACAAGGCCGGCATGCTTCAGGTGGATCTCGACGGTGAGACGCCGAAGGCCTGGGAGTACATCCCGCCGCCGCCGGTCGACAAGCCTGAGAGCGCCGCCGCCTAGTTTGGGCGGGCCGAGTCACCCTTACCCTGCAAGGGAAAAGTCCCTCTCCCTGGAGGGACAGGGACGCGCCAGGCACTTTCCTAAAGGGTTCCTCTGGGGGACTTCATCCGCCGCGCACCAAGTAGAGGGCGACAACCGCAACTGCGACTGGTGGGAGTGGGAGCAGCAACCGGGTCGTATCGCGAACGGCGACACGTCAGCGGTCGCGTGCGACCACTACAACCGATACCGGGAAGACTTCGTCCTCTTGAGCGAGCTCAACCAGAACGCGCACCGGCTCTCCGTCGAGTGGTCTCGCATCGAACCGTCGGAGGGAGTCTTCGACACCCGTCAGATCCGCCACTACCGCGACGTCCTCGGCGAGATGCGCGAACGAGGCTTGATGCCGATGGTCACGCTGCATCACTTCACGAGCCCATTGTGGTTCGCTCGGAAAGGCGGATGGGCCGCGCCCGGCGCGCATCGAGCTTTCACGCCGTTCGTAAATCGGGTCGCCGACGAGCTTGGTGACCTGGCCGGCATGTGGTGCACCATCAATGAGCCGAGCATCTACGGCGTGCAGGGATGGATCACCGGCGAGTTTCCACCGGGACGTCACGGCGACCTCGTCGGTCAGTATCGCGTGACCCACAACTTGCGGCGCGCACATGAGCTCGCCTATGCCGCGCTCAAGCGGCGGTGGCCCGACACCCCAGTCGGCCTGTCCCACCACAAGTTCCTTTTCATGCCGGCGAGCGCGCGGCGCCGGGATCGCCTCGCGGCGGCGGCCGCGCAGACGGTCATGGACCGCTGGCCGGTCGGCCCGGGAAGGCTGGGCCGCATCGTCGAGGCGACCAGCGACTTCATCGGGGTCGCGCATTACTGGGGCCAGATGTGCGCATTCGATCCAAGCCGGCCGCAGGACCAGTTCGTCCGCCGATTCAACCCGCCCGGCGCCGAGGTCACAGAGATGGGCTGGGTGTCCAAGCCGGCCTGGATGCGCGAGGTTCTCAACCAAATGAAGCGCTACGGCAAGCCCGTATACATCACCGAGAACGGAATCGCGACCGCGGACGACAGCGTTCGCGAGCGCTACCTGCAGGATCTCTTGACCAACGTGCACCTGGCGATCGAGGACGGGGTCGACGTCCGAGGTTACTTTCACTGGACCAACACCGACAACTTCGAGTGGGCTCGCGGCTATGGCGCGCACTTCGGCCTGATCGCGGTAAACCGCAAGACGCTCGAGCGCACGGTCAAGCCCAGTGGACGGCTGTACGGGCGGATCGCCACCGCAAACGGGCTCGACTAGACTCAGTTCGATTTGAACCGCAGATCAGCAATCGTGGGGGCTGTGGCAGTCGTGCTCGGCGCGGTCCTGATGCTCTCGCTCGCGTGGGGTCTGCAGCATGCGGCGCTGGCCAACCCCCCTGTTTTGGGCAAGGTGGCGCCGAGGCTTGCCATCCAGACGGCGGGCGGCGACCAGGTCCGCGTCTGGGAGCTGCAGGGCAAGCCGGTGGTGCTCAACTTCTGGGCTTCGTGGTGCGGGCCGTGCGTGGAGGAGGGCGGCGTGCTTGCCGATGCCGCGGGCGCGCATTCGGACGTCGCCTTCGTCGGTGCAGACAACCAGGACACATCGTCTGGATTCAAGGCTTTCGAACAAAGCCATCCCCATACGTACCCGGCCGGCCCGATCGTCACCGGCTCGTACCAGGCGTTCGGGGTGGGCGGCCTGCCCGCGACGTTCTTCATCGATGCGCAGGGCGTCGTTGTGGCCTCCTTCACCGGGCCGCTCGACACATCAACCCTCAATCACTACCTGGGATTGATCACCTCATGACGATGGCGTTGCGGTGGGGACTGCCGGCGGTCGTCGTCGCGGCGTGCGTCGGCTACCTGATCTACTCCGCCTCAGGCGGTTCCAGCGAGTACTACCTGACCGTCTCGCAGCTGCGATCGCAAGCTCCTGCCGGTGACGTGCGAGTCGCTGGCGTGGTGCAGAACGACGTGCAGAAGAGCGACGGTGGGCTGCACGTGACGTTCACCGCGAAGGACGGCACGGCGTCGATGCCGGTGGAGTACACCGGCACGCTGCCCGATATCTTCCAACCCGGCATCACCGTCGTCGTCGAGGGAAGGCTGAGTGGCGACGGAGTGTTTCACGCCCGGACGCTGCTCGCGAAGTGCCCGTCGCGTTTCTCGACGCAGCCTTACACCCAATGATCAGAGGATCACGCCGCCGAAGTTCCTTGCATCTTCGCGGCCTAGGCGGCCGGGCGCCGTCCCACCCCACGAAATCTGCGATTTCGCGGGGACCCCGGGAGAGGGCGCTGAAGCCGGCGTCGACTCCTGCGCGCGCTCGGTCACGCATCGACGCGATGCGCTCTCTCGCGTGCTCGTCGTCTCCTTGGCTCCGGCCGCCGATGCCGCGAATCTGCGGCGGACCTCCGGCGTCGTGATCCTTGGCTACCTGGGCGCGGGAGCCCTTCTCGCCGGGCTCGTGATGGGCGGCTTCTCCGCGCTGCTCTCCTTCTGGGCCGGATGGCGCGAGACCGACGTATTCATCCAGGTCGGCCGTCGTGCCTTTTACGCCGCCGCGGCGATGACCGCGATCGCGGCGTTGCTGCTCGAAGTAGCGCTGCTGACGCATGACTTCTCGCTGGCATACGTGGCCGAGCACACCGACCTGTCGACGCCAATGCCGCTGGTGGCCGCGGGGTTTTACGGCGGTCAGGAGGGTTCGCTTCTGTACTGGACGCTCATCCTCGGCCTGCTCGGCTGCGCTTCGCTCGTCGCGAGCGCGCGAATCGGCGCTCGCGTCGCAGCTTACGCAGCCGGAATCCTCGCCCTGATCCTCAGCTTCTTCCTGTTCGTCCTGGCCGTGGTCGCGAGCCCGTTCGACCTTCTATCGATCACCCCGCCCGATGGCCTCGGCCTCAACCCCGTGCTGCGGGATGGCGGCATGCTGATCCATCCCCCGGTCGTCCTGGCCGGTTTCGCGTCGTTCGCCATCCCATTCGCCTTTGCGTGCGCTGCGCTCCTGGCCGGCCGCGCCGACGCGGCATGGATCAGGCACACCCGCCGTTTCGCCCTTTTGGCCTGGAGCCTGCAGTCCGCGGGCCTACTGCTGGGCATGTGGTGGGCCTATCACGTGCTGGGGTGGGGTGGTTACTGGAGCTGGGACCCAGTCGAGAACGTCGCCCTCATGCCCTGGCTCGCGACCACCGCATACCTGCACTCGTCGCAGGTGCAGGAAAAGCGCGGCCGGCTGCGGACCTGGAACTTCGGGCTGGTCATCCTGGCGTTCCTGCTTGTCGTGTTCGGCACGTTCATCGTTCGCAGCGGCGTCGTGCCATCCGTGCACACGTTCGCGATCAGCGCGATCGGTCCCTGGTTTTTCGCCTTCCTGTTTGCCTGCATCGTCTTCTCCGCCGCACTGATCGCATTT
Source organism: Chloroflexota bacterium (assembly GCA_005887735.1). Classification (GTDB taxonomy): domain Bacteria; phylum Chloroflexota; class Dormibacteria; order Dormibacterales; family Dormibacteraceae; genus 40CM-4-65-16. The sequence goes on along the minus strand of VBII01000064.1, from coordinate 18,968 downwards.
CGCGCGGGCGGCGCTCGAGCTCATGTCGAACCGGCGCCCGCCGTTTCGCGCGAGGGAGCCTTCGTGCTGCAAAACCTGCTGCTGATCGGTGTCATCGCGGTCGTGTTCTGGGGCACGATCCTGCCCCTCGTCTCCGGCATGCTCGGTACCGAGCGCGTGGTGGGAGCGGCGTATTACGAGCGGGCGGGCGGGCCCATCTTCGTTGTCATCCTCGGGCTCATGGCCGTGGGGCCCCTCCTGCCCTGGCGGCAAGCCGGCAGCGCATCGTTGCGCGCGATTCGCTGGCCGGCGGCGACCGCTTCCGTCGTGCTGGTCGGCCTGCTTGTGGTTGGGATCCGGTCCATCCCCGCGCTGCTCGCCTTTCCGCTCGCGGCCGGGGTTGCGGCCACTGTCTTCACCGAGTACGGCCGTGCCTTCAAAAAGCCCCGCACCATCTTGCGCAAGCGCAGGCGATACGGCGCGTACCTGGCCCACCTCGGGCTGGTCGTGGTCGTGGCAGGTCTGGCGGCTTCGCACTTCGCCCAGCAGGAGAAGGACGTGACGTTGCGACCGGGCGAGACGGTGACCGTGTCCGGGTACACCCTGACCTACACAGGCTCGGAGCAGCGGGAGCTGCAGGACCACACCGACTTTGTCGCCGCCATGCGGTTCGGCGACAAGACCCTGGAGCCGTCGCGCGCCACGTACGGGGGTCTTGGCGGACAGGCCCTCACCCACGTCGCCATCACGACCACACCGACCTCTGACGTCTACGTCGTCCTCGCCGCCACCGGAACCGACGGGTCGGCTTCGTTCCGGATCTTTGTCAACCCGCTCGTGACGTGGATCTGGGCCGGGGGGGCGGTCATCATCCTGGGTGTCGTGCTGGGCAACGTCGGGGAGAGGGGCGCAGCTCCGGAGTTGGCAAGACGCCGCGTCCCGGTTACTCTGCCCGCGTAGCGATGGCGATCATCGTCGCGACGCTGCTGCTGTTCCTGGCCGGGCCGTTTGTGCTCTGGCCGCTCCTCCGAACGCCGCCGGATCAATCATGAGCATGGTTGTCGCCAACGGACTGACCCATCGCTTCGGCCGGGAGCTTGCGCTCGACGGCGTCGACCTGGTCCTCGACACCGGCGAGCACATGGCCGTGCTGGGCGACAACGGCGCCGGGAAGACCACCCTGCTGCGCATCCTGGCCACCGCCCTTCGGCCCACGTCGGGCCGGCTCGAGATCGCGGGCCTCGACGCGTTTCGGGAGCGCCGGCGGCTGCGCCACTACATCGGATATGTCGCCCACAGCCCCGGCCTGTACCCGGCGCTGTCCGCGACCGAGAATCTCGAGTTCTTCTGCGACCTGCAAGACGTGAGCCGGTCGCGTGTCGCCGAAGCGCTGGAGGCGCTGGGCCTGGCATCGGTCGCGCACCGCCGGGCGAGCCTGCTCTCCCGCGGCATGCAGCAGCGGCTGGCGGTCGCTCGTGCGATCCTCCACGAGCCGCGACTTCTCATCTTCGACGAGCCTGACGCCAGCCTCGACGCGGACGCCACAGAGGTGCTCGGCCAGGTGATGAAGGGCCGGACCGCGGTCATCGCCACGCACGACCATGCCCTCGCCAACCGGCTCTGTCCGCGCACGCTCGTCCTCCGTCACGGACGGTCGTTGGGCACCGCGACTCACCTTCGCGTGGTCCGATGAATCCGTTCCGGGCCGCCATCGCAGTGGCGCGCAAGGACCTGCTGTCGGAATGGCGCACGCGCGAGATGGTGCCGGCCCTGGCCCAGTTCGTCGTGCTGGCGCTGCTCATCGGGAACTTCGGATTTCAGATCGACTCACGCAGCGCGCCGTCGATCGCGCCCGGAATCCTCTGGCTTGCGCTGGTGTTCGCGGGCCTGATCGCTTTTGGCCGCACCTTTGCGGCGGAGCGAGAGCAGTCGTCACTCGAGGCCATGCTGATGACGCCGGCGTCACCGGTCGCCATCTTTGCCGGCAAAGCGCTGGCCGCCTCAGCCCTTTTGATTCTTTGCGAAGTCGTTCTGCTGCCGGCGCTGTCGCTGTTCTTTGGCACGCCGTTCTCGGCCGAGCTCGTCATCGCCGTGCTCCTCGCGACCATCGGCATGGCGTCGCTCGGTTGCCTGTTTGCGGCGGTCGTCGCCCGCGTTCGTGCGCGAGAGCTCCTGCTGCCGCTGCTCGTCCTCCCGCTGTGGATTCCTTTCATCGTTGCGGGCGGACAGGCCGTGCAATCGGCCATGGGACTGCCGGGCAGCTACGACCAGGCCATCGGTCTGCTGGTCGACTTCGACATACTTTTTGTGGTGCTCACCTCCCTGGCAGCCCGATTCGTTCTGGATGAATAGGCTCGAGAAGGCGGCGGCCGGTGCCGTAGCGTTGATGCTCATCGCCGCCGCCGCGATTTTCTTCTACGCGCCGACGGACTACCTGCAGGGCCCGGTGCAGCGCATCTTCTACCTGCACGTCAGCTCGGCCATCGCCGCCTTCGGGTGCTTCGCGGTCGTCCTGGCTGGCGGCATTGTCTATCTGCGCAACGAGAGCCCCCGCGCGGACCGTTACGCGCGCGCGGGCGCGCTGGTGGGTGTTGTCTTCACGACCGTCACCCTCGTCATGGGAATGCTGTGGGCCAGGAAGGTCTGGGGCGCATTCTGGGTCTGGGACGCGCGACTCACCTCGACCCTGGTGCTGTTGATCATCTACGCGGGCTACTTGCTCGTCCGGCGCTTGAGTGAGGCTGGGCGCCAGACTGCTCGCATTGCGGCGGTGGTCGGCATCTTCGGCTTCATCGACGTGCCGGTTGTGTACTTCAGCGTGGATTGGTGGGCAACCCACCACCCGGGCCCGGTCATCACCAGCGACGCGCTGCCACCGCAGATGCTTGCGACGTTTCTCTTCACCATGCTGTGCACCCTCGTTCTGGCTGCTGTGATGGTGGTGATTCGATACCGCATCGAGATGCTCATGGACATGAAGCAGCTAATCGCGAGCGGCGCACCGCTAACGGTCGCGATCCCGCGGCGCGACCCAGAGCCCGCGCAGTGAGCTACTTGATCATCGCGTATGCCTTTGCCGTCGCCGTGCTCGGCGGCTACCTCGTGTTCTCTCTCCGGCAACTCCGGGAGCTGGAACGGCAAAACAGGCGGTAATCGTCGGGGCCGGGCCTGCCGGCGATGCTGTTGCGGCCGGGCTTCGGGATGGTGGATTCACGGGCGGAATCACTCTCGTCGGAGCAGAACCCGAGCTGCCGTACGAGCGACCGCACCTGAGCAAAGGCTTCTTGCTGGGGACTGTGCCTCGTCAGAGTCTTTCACTCAGGCCTGCCGAGCAGTATCAACAACTACAAGTCGATCTCCTGCTTGGGGAGTACGTGGTGGACTTCGGGCTCGAACGCCACGCAATTGTCCTGAAGAATGGACGAAGCGTTGCCTGGGATCTGCTCTGCGTCGCTACCGGGTCGACAGCGAGCATTCCGGCCGGGTTCGGCGGTGCGCTCCTTCTCCGAGAGCTTCCCGACGCGGAACGCATTCGAGAGCTCATTGATCGCCGCCAACGGCTTGACATCCTGGGCGCCGGCTTTATCGGCTGTGAGGTCGCTGCGGTCGCTGCGCAGAAGGGCTGCGAGGTTCACGTCTATGAAGCTCTTGGCCAGCCTTTGCTTCGAGTGTTGGGGCCCGAGCTCGGCGCATACCTGGCCGGCGTCCACCGCGCGCATGGGGTCGACCTGCACCTGAATGCCGGCTCCCCCCGGCTGGCATCACCGCTTCTGGCGGCCACGGGATCGGTTGCGCAAATTGTCGAGGCAGGTCTCGCCGGCCTGCGCATCGAGCGCGGCATCGTGGTTGACGAGCTGGGGCGGACGTCGGCCGAAGGCGTATTTGCCGCCGGCGACGTGACGCGTTTTCTGCACCCGCTCTATGAGACCCATATCCGGGTCGAGCATTTCCAGACCGCGCAGCGCCAGGGTTTCGCGGTGGGACGCACGATGGCCGGCGCGCCCGAGCCATACAGCGAGGTTCCGTGGTTCTGGTCCGACCAATACGACCTGAACATTCAGTACGCAGGGGCAGGATTGCCGTGGGATGAAACGGTGATGCGAGGCGAGCTGGGAAGGCCGCCGTTCACTGTTTTCTACTTGCAGGGCGGCGCAGTGATCGCGGCCGCCGGCGTGAACGACCACCACACGGTGGCGAGGGCGAGGCATCTCATGCACGCGCGGACCGCAGTTACGCGTCAGCAGCTGGCCGATCCGAACTTTGATCTTCGGAGAGCGCTTGCCTGAGCCTGGGCGCCAGTCCGTAGACGATGCGCTCGGTCAAGCCCCACACGACGCTCTCCTCGTGGGCGAGATAGCGGAAGCGCCAGGGCTCATCTGACTGCAACCAGGCGCTGTCGTCGAGAAGCCGCTCGAGCGGGATGGCGAGCACCCCTTCGAGCTCGCGGACGTCGTGGACGAAGGACTCCACCGGGTCCGGCAGGTAGGCGATGAAGGGAACGACCGAGAAGTTGGTGACGGCGGCGTAGATGGGATCGCCCGCGCCAAGCGGCTGCAGCCGGCCGGCGGGAACGCCGATCTCTTCCGCGACCTCGCGCTGTGCCGCGTCCCACGCCGACTCGCCCGGCTCGACCCCTCCGCCCGGCAGTGCCACCTGGCCGGGATGGTCCCTCAGGTCAGGGCGGCGCCTCACAAAAGGCACCATCCAGCGACCCGCCTGGCGGTAGAGAATGAAGACGACCGCCGCGTGGCGGGCGCCCTTCCGGAACGATCCCCAAGCGTCGGTTGGCCTGAACAACCGTTCGAGCCGCTCCAGGAAGCGTTCAGGCAAAGTTGACTAGTGCGCCCCGCGCGCGCCCGGCTCGGCTTTTTCCAGCCGGTAAGCTTGAAAAGGTAGCTGGCGATGATCGATCACACGAACAGCCGTATCGAACAGCATCAGACCGCGCTGCGCCGCGAGAACCGGCGCCGCTATGCCTTCCAGCGCATGCTGGCGGCGAGCGATCGCCTGCTGTGGCGGGTCGAGGAGCTGAACCGCGACGGCGTCAAAACCGTCCCGAAGCAGGTCCGGGCCGAGATCCGAGACGGGGTCGCCACGATGCCGGCTCAGGTGCGCGAGGCGCTGAGGGAAACCAGCCAGGTTCAGGACACCCTGGACAGCCTGTTCGAGGTCCAGGAGCGGCTCTTCAGATGGCGGTTCCCCGATTGGCACGACTTCGACCCTGAGGGTGACGAGTACGGCGTCGTAGCGTCGTAGGCGCTCAGGCGCCGCTGACGATCGTCAGGAAGAGGTCGGTGGCGTACGCGACGAGGAAACCCATCAGCAAGCCCCACGCGAACGTGGTCGACGTGCTCACCCTCCGGCCCAGGTGGAAGAGCTCGTTCAGGACGTAGAGAAGCGCGCCCGCCGCCACCGCCAGGAAGGCGATCGAGAAGTAGCTCGAGCTGGCGAGGTATCCGATCCAGGTGCCGAGAAAGGTCGGCCCACCGCCGATCAGCCCGGCCAGGGCGAGAAAGCTCCACGAGGCCTTATTGGTGTCGGTTGTCATGGGAGCGGCGATGCCGAATCCTTCGGTGATGTTGTGCAGAGCAAATCCCACCGCAAGCACTCCGGTGAAGGCGATGGCGCCGACATGCGCCGACTCTCCGATGGCCAGGCCCTCCGACAGGTTGTGCAAGCCGAGCCCGGTGGCTATGGCGAGGGTGAGCGAGCGCGGGTTTGGCGGCGCAGCGCCATGCCGGAGATGGCCGAAGATGCTCCGGTTGAAGTAGACAAGTCCAAGGAGACCGGCCCCGATTCCGACCGCGAAGATGACGGCCATGGCCGCGAACGGGCCGCGCTGCCCCTGGGAGATGGCCGCCTCGACCGGTCCGGCGGCGTGCGTGAGGATGTCCCACAGGAGGAAGACCAGGATGCCTGTCGCGAAGGCGTTGAGAAAGCCCTGAACCGACTTCGGCAGGCCGTGCATCCGCGCGACCGGTAGGCCGAGAAACACGGTTCCTCCGGCGATGGCGCCGAGAGCGACGGCGGCGGCCTGGCTCATAGTGGTTCTATAGGGTTAGTACGCACAAAAGATGCAATTAGATCAGTCTAACAACGCCACGCGGGAGCCCTCTGAGGTCGTCTCGCGCTACCTCGAGGCCATCTACTACATGTGGGCCGAGAAGGAGCCGCTCCGCAGCGCCCGCCTGGCCGACTGGCTGGGCGTGAGCCGGCCCACGGTGGCGGTCGGGCTGCGGCGGATGGCTCGCGACGGGCTCGTCCGCATGAACGGTAGGAAAGAGATCGAGCTCACCACGAACGGCATGGGCGCGGCCGAATCGATCGTGCGCCGGCACCGGATCATGGAGCGCTGGCTGACGGATGGGCTCGGACTGGACTGGGTGACCGCGGACACTGAGGCGGCGCGCCTCGAGCACGCCGTCTCGGAGGTCGTCGAGCAGCGGCTCTACGAGGTGCTCGGCCGGCCGGCCACATGTCCGCACGGCAATCCCATCCCGGGACACTCGCAGAATTCACCCGGCGAGCTGATGCTGTCTGCACTGAAAGCCGGCGACAGCGTGACCATCACCCGGGTGTCCGAGGTGGCCGAGCGCGAGGCTCCGCTGCTTCTCGCCTACCTGCACCAGCGGGACCTGACGCCGGGCCGCGATGTCACGGTGCTCGAAACCGACGAGGTGGGCAAGACCCTGCGCGTCAGAGCGGGCGACCGGGACGTGACCCTGAGCTACCAAACCGCGTCCAAAGTTTGGGCGGTTGGCATCGGGGCATGAAATTCACGTCCGACGTCGGCCGCGCGTAATCCGCGAAGTCTAGGCCGGCTGGGGTGAGCTGCAGAAGGCACACCGCCTGGCATCTTTCGGGATCTCGCTCAGGCACTCGGTGCATTTCTTGGTCGTCGGGTCGGCGGGCGGCTCCTTCCGTGAGCGGGCGAGCATCGCCGTGTAAGGCACGACCACGAAGAAGTAGATCACCGCGGCGATGATCAGAAACGCCAGCAGCGCATCGATGAAGTCGCCGTACATGAACTTGCTCTTGTTGATGGTGAAGTAGAGGCTGGCGAAATCGGGCTGGCCGCCAAGCGCCGCGATGAGAGGCGTGATGAGGTCTTTCACGAATGCGGCGATGACAACGCCGAAAGCCACACCGATGACCACGGCGATCGCAAGCTCCACCACATTGCCACGCAGCAGAAACGCCTTGAAGCCTTTCATCTCTCCTTCACCTACGGCACCGACAGGACGACTTTTCCAAATTGTTCGGCAGCGTCGAGTCGGGTAAGCGCGGCCTCCACATCGGCCAACGGATAGACGCTGTCAACTACTGGCCGCAAGCCCCCGTCAATTGCTTCGAGCACCGCTTTGAACTCCCCGACGTTGCCCATCGTGGATCCAAGCAGGTCCAGCTGACCCCAGAACAGGCGCGGCATCGCGATCTCCGCTTTCACGCCGGACGTCGAGCCGCAGGTCACGATGCGCCCACCCTGGACGACCGAGCGCATCGACTCCGAGATCGTCGCGGCGCCCACGTGCTCGAACACGACGTCGACCCCGTCGCCGGTCGCCGCGCGTACAGCCTTGCTGAAGTCCGTCGAGTCGAAGGCGTCGTCGGCTCCGATCTCGACCGCGCGCGTGCGCTTGGCCTCCGACCGGCTGGTTGCAAACACGCGCGCGCCCAGGTGTTTGGCGATTCGGATCGCCGCGACCGCGACGCCGGCGCTGGCCCCCACCACCAGGACCGTCTCGCCCGCGCGAAGCCGGGCGCGCGTGGTCAGCATTCGCCAGGCGGTGAGAAAGGTCAGCGGAAAAGCCCCGGCCTCAGTCCAGGAAAGGCTTTTCGGCTTGCGGAAGAGGTTGCGGGCGTCGATGTGGAACAGCTCGCAGGCGGTGCCGTCCGAGTGCTCGCCCACGACGCCGAATCGCGGGCACCGGACGTTCTCGCCCTTCTGGCACCACTCACACTCCCAGTCGCACACCACGGGATAGATCACCACCTCGTCGCCCGGGCGCCACGCGGGATCCGCCGACGCGCGCACCACCCCGGCCCCGTCGGCGGCGATGACGCGAGGCGGGGTCACCCGCTGTGCGCCGTGGGCCAGAAAGAGGTCCAGGTGGTTGATCGAGGCGGCTCGAATCTCGACCGCGACGGCCCCGGGGACGCCCGACGGCCCGATCGGCTCCTCGAACACAGCCGCCCGTCCCTGGCTCAAAACGCCGGTTTCAGTTGCCCGGGCGGAGGTCATTTGCGAAACTTAACCAAAACTGGGGCAGGAAGTTTGGGCCGCAACCTACCGTCAACATCCTCGTTTCAAAGGCTATGCGGGCTCTAGTTCTGTTTCTCACCCTCGGCTTTGTGCTCCTGTCTGCGCCCCCGGCGCAGGCCGCCTACGCCGTGCCGCCCGGACATCAGCCTGGTAAGTACTCGCGCTGGGCCTATCCGAGCCAGGTCGCCTACGGCCCAATCGAGACCGGCAGCGGCGAGATCGGCACCGGGCCCTCGCCGGCCGCGTTCATGACCCTGCCCTTCATGGGCCCCCACTACGTCACCTCGATCTTCGACCATTGCGGCGCGAACTACAACGTCAGCGGACGGGTCTGCCGATACGACGGCGCGGTCGCCTCGGCAAGCGTGGGCGGGCCCGACCCGACCTTCGACGCCGGGTACGCCCAGACCCCCGGCGGCCACGATTACCTCTATTACTCGGGCCATGACGGGTATGACTACGGCCTCTACTACGAGCCTGTCGCCGCAGCAGCGCCGGGTCGGGTGACGCTGGCCAACTGGCTGGATCCCAACTGCCATTCGTGCCTCAGCGGCCAGACGATCGAGATCGACCACGGCAATGGCCTCCTCACCTTCTACGGCCACCTGTCGCAGATCAGAGTCAGCAAGGGGCAGTACGTCAGCCGCGGTCAGGTCATCGCCATCTCCGGCATGACCGGGACCGCCACGGGCCCGCACCTGCACTTCGGCGTGTACCACATGAACGGCGGTGGGCCGGTCGACCCCTATGGCTGGTCAGGCTCCGGCGCCGACCCGTGGAGCCGGGACGTTGGCGACCTCTGGCTCACAGGTTCCCCGCGCTACGCCGCGATCCAGATGCCGAGCGTGACGCTGGGCGCGTCTTCGGAACTGGACAACCCGACGGCGATCGACGTCACGTGGGCCAGCCCGGGCAGCATGAGCTTCACCGTCTACGTCGTCGGCCAGGACGCAGTCCGGCGGGTGTTGACGACCACGCGGGGCAATGGCTCCGCGACGTTTCACGGCAAGCCGGGCCAGCGCTACTGGTTCTGGGCCAACGCGACCTCGGACCTCGGCTGGAGCGATGCGGCAGGGTCGCCGGTGGTGCAGGTCGCGCATCTGAATCACGGAGAGGCCAACAACTAGACTCAGGCCGTCGTGATCGCCGATGCCCTCAAGGGCAAGACCATCCTGATCACCGGCAGTACCGGCTTTCTGGGCAAGTCGATCGTCGAGAAGTGCCTCAGGTCGATTCCGGACATCGCACGCATCAATCTCGGCATCCGGTCCAGCCCGCGGCGACCGGCCGCGGAGCGTCTCGAGCGTGAGGTGCTCTCGAGCCCCGCGTTCCGACGTTTGAAGGAAGAGCTGGGCGATCAGCGTTTCGCCGCGCTGGCCGCAGAGAAGCTCGCCGTGGTCGAGATCGACCTGGGACGGGACGGACTGGGGCTGGACGCGGCGGCGCAAGAGCAGATGCGCGCGTGCGACATCGTCATCCACTCGGCCGCGGCGGTCGAGTTCGACAACCCCGCCGACCTGTCGGCCCAGACCAATCTGCTCGGCGCGGCGCGTCTGGTCGGGGCTTTGACGGCGAGCGGCGCGAGACCTCACCTCGTCCACATCTCGACGGCGTTCGTCGGGGGAATGCTGCGGGGCCTCGTGCGCGAAGGGCCGCCACTCGACCCTGGGCTCAACTGGCGTCACGAAGCTGAGGTGCTGTCCAACCTGCGCGGGCCTGTCGAAGAGGAGTCGAGGCGCCCGGAGATCCTGAACAAGCTTCGCAGCGAGGCGCGCTCGCGAATGGGGCCGGCTGGCACCCCCGCCACCGCGCGAGCGACCGAGCGTCTGCGCGAACGCTGGGTGAAGGACCGCCTCGTCGAACGAGGTCGCACGCACGCCCACGCGATGGGCTTCACCGACATCTACTCCTTCACCAAGGCGATGGCCGAGCATGCGGTGGTCGAGCTGCATGGCGACATCCCGCTCTCGATCGTGCGCCCGTCCATCATCGAAAGCTCGCTGGCCGAGCCGTTTCCGGGATGGCTCGAGGGATTCCGCATGGCTGAGCCCATGATCCTTGCGTTTGCCCGGAACGTCCTTCGGGATTTCTCTGGGATGCCGGACACGCTGCTCGACGTCATTCCCGCCGACTTCGTGGTCAACACGGTGCTGGCCGTGGCCGCCAACCCCCCGCCCGATTCGAAACCGCGTATCTATCACGCTGCATCCGGCACGCGCAATCCGCTTCGCCTGCGGCGGGTCCCCGACGAAGCCGAGGCCTACTTCACGAAGCACCCGCTGCGTGACCGCTATGGCCAGGCGATCGGCACCCCCAAGTGGACATTTCCGACTCGTGGGGAGCTTGCCACGCAGGCCCGCACCGCGATGCGATTCGTCGAGGCGGCGCAGTGGGTTGTCGAGCGGCTGCCCCTCGGTGCGAATGTGACGGAGATCTCGGACGACCTCACCGCGGAGCGAGATCGTCTTGACCGCGGGCTCAACCTGATCGAGCTTTACGGCGTTTACACCGAGGTCGACTGCATCTTCGACACGCGCAACGTGATGGCGTTGTGGGAAAAGGTTCCGGACGCCGAGCGCAAGACGTTTCCGTTTGATCCAGCCCTGTACGACTGGACGCACTACTTCCAGGACGTGCATCTCCCGACGGTGGTTCGCATGTCGCGCGCCGACACCTCGACCGGGCGGCGCAAGCAGCCCAGTGGAAGCACCGCCCCCAAGGCGGAGTCCAGCTCGGTCCGGTCCGCAATCGAACGCCGGTCCGGGCGCCCGGACGTGCTGGCTGTGTTTGACGTCGACGGCACGCTGGTCGAGACGAACGTCGTGGAGTACTTCTTGTACATGCGCCTGCGTGCACAGCCCCTGGAGGACTGGCCTGCCTTCATCGCGAGCATGCTTCGGAAAGGCCCGCGCTGGTTGTTCCTGGAGCGCCGCTCGCGGGCCGAGTTTCAGCGCAGCTTTTATCGCGAGTATGACGGGCTCGATCCCGAGGTGATGAAGCGGCTCGGGCGCGAGGCGCTCGATGCCGTGACGCTGCGCCGGATCTATCCCGAGGGCATGCGGCGCATCCGCGAGCACAAGCGGGCGGGGCACCGCGTGCTGCTTCTGACCGGCGCGCTGGACGTGGTCGTCGAGCCGCTTGCCGAGCTGCTTGACGTCGAAGTCGACTGCGCGCACCTGCTGGTCAAGGATGGGCGCCTGTCCGGGGACCTGCAGTCGCCGCCTCCGGCCGGCGAGGCGCGCGGCGCGCTCCTCCAGGAGTACGCGGAACGAAATGGCGTGGTGCTGTCGGAGAGCTTTGCCTACGCCGACTCGCTGTCGGATCTGCCGATGCTCGAGATGGTCGGCACGCCGGTGGTGGTGAATCCCGATGCGCGGCTGTCCCAGGTCGCGGGGCAGCGCGGCTGGCGGGTCGAGCGCTGGCGCATGGCGCCGGGGAACTGGAAGCTTCCGATGCCGGACCCCCGATCGCCCGAATACCTGGAGGCAGTACGAAGATGAGGCTCCATGCCCCTCTCCCCTCAGGGGAGAGGGTGAGGGGGAGGGGCGTGGACGCGTGCTAGCGCTTCAATACTCCAGATCGATCCCGGCCTTCGCCATCGTCAAGGCCGCAGGCGGGCGGCCCGACGTCGCGACCAGCGCCCTCTCGATGCTCAAGCTCGGCGACGTGCCCGAGCCCTCCTTGCCGACCAAGGACTGGGTCCGGGTCCTGCCGAGCGTCAGCGGCATCTGCGGCTCTGACCTCGCTGCGATCGGCGGCCACGTTTCGCTTTACCTCGACCCGTTGACCAGCTATCCGTTCGTGCCGGGGCATGAGGTCGTCGGCGTGCTCGACGACGGCTCGCGAGTGGTGATCGAGCCTGCGCTGGGCTGCATCGTCCGCGGCATCGATCCGCCGTGTCCGCGGTGCGCGGAAGGCAGGCCGGGCCTCTGCTACAACGTCACCGAGGGCCCCCTCGAGGTAGGCCTGCAGACCGGTTACTGCGCGGACACCGGGGGTGGTTGGGGAGAGGTCCTCGTCGCTCACCCAAGCCAGGTCCATCCGGTCGCCGACTCGCTGAGCGACGAGGCTGCGGTGCTGATCGAGCCGTTCGCGTGCTGCATCCACGCGGCCCTTCGCGGTGGGGCGAAGAAAGATGACATCGTGGTGGTGTCCGGTGCGGGCACGATCGGATTGCTGACCATCGCCGCGGTCAAGCTGTTCACGCCGCCGAAGTGCTTGATCGCGATCGCGAAGCATCCGACGCAGCGCGACCTGGCTCGGAAACTCGGCGCGGATCAGGTGGTTGCGCCCGCCGACGTGTTCCAGCGCGTGCGCTTCGCCACCGCCGCGCGCAGGCTCGAGGGCGTCAACCGATCGCTCCTCCTCGGTGGCGCCGACGTGACGTTCGAGTGTGTCGGGCGGGCCGACAGCCTCAACGACGCCGTGCGATTCACTCGCGAAGGAGGCACCGTGGTCGCCGTGGGGATGCCGGGCGAGGAGAAGGTCGACTGGGCGCCGATCTGGCAGCGAGAGCTGACGGTCATGGGGGCGTACGCGTATGGGACCGAGGCCGCGCGCAAGGGCCGCCGAACGTTCGACCTCGCGCTCGAGGCCGCTCCCGAGATGCGGCTCGATGAGCTCACCGGCCCGCTGTTCGGCCTCGGCGAGTATCGCGACGCGATCGCGTACGCGATGAGTGCCGGGCGCTTGGGCGCCGTGAAGGTTGCGTTTGATCTGCGACGATTGAGAGCCTAAATGTCAAGACCGGGTGCGGTGATCGAGGTCGATCGAAACACGCCGCCGGTGCTCTTCCACTTCGGCGAGGGCATCCGGCTGGAAAAGTTGCCGCTCGGAGCGCGCATCGTTTACCCACCCGACCCGCTCGATCCGATCGCCCATCCGGAGCGGGCGATCAAGCGCGCCCTGGCAAAGCCGCTCGAAGACGACCCGCTGAAGTCGCTGCTGCGGCGAGGGATGAAGCTGACGATCGCCTTCGACGACCTCTCGCTGCCGCTCCCTCCGATGGCGGCGCCGGACGTCCGCCAGCTCGTGATGGAAGAGGTCATCGATATGGCCGCCGAGGTCGGCATCGAGGACCTCCACATCATCGCGGCCCTCGGTCTGCACAGGCGGATGACCGAGGACGAGCTCCGGCATATCGTCGGGGAGCGCATCTTCACCACCTTCCATCCCGATCGCCTGTATCAGCACGACGGCGAGGACCCGGAGAACAACGTCTACATCGGTAAGACGGCGAAGGGAGAGGAGGTCACGCTCAACCGGCGGGCGGCCGAGTCGGACCTCGTGATCTACGTCAACTTGACCCTGGTGCCGATGGATGGAGGGCACAAGTCCATGTCGACGGGACTGGCGTCGTTTCGCAGCATCCGCGCGCACCACAACGCGAAGACGCTGCTTGCGTCGCGGTCGTACATGAACCCACCCGACTCCGCACTACATCACTCCTGCATCCGGCAGGGCCAGCTCATCGAGGACACGGTGCGGGTGTTCCACATCGAGACCACCGTCAACAACCATGCCTTCCCCGCGGTCGCCAACTTCATGCAGAAGCGCGAGACCGACTGGACGGCGCAGGACCAGGCGATGTTCCTGGCCACCAAACAGATGACGGACATCATGCCGCCGGCATTCAAGCGCAACGTGTTTCACGCCATGCGCGCTCCCTACGGGATGACCGCGGTCCACGCGGGACAGGTCGACGCGGTGCACGACAAGACGCTCGAGGCTGTGCACAAGCAGATCAACGTGAGGGTCGAAGGTCAGACCGACATCGTCACGCTGGGCGTCCCCTACCTCGGCCCCTACAACATCAATGCGCCGATGAATCCGATCCTCGTCGTGTGCATGGGGCTGGGCTATCTCTTCAACTTCTACCGCAACATGCCGGTGCTGCGAAAGGGCGGCGTGCTGATCCTCACCCATCCGTGCCGCTACGAGTTCGATGCCGTGCAGCACCCGAGCTACATCGACTACTACGACGAAGTCCTGGCGGACACTACAGATCCGATCGAGATCGAAAAGAAGTACGAGTTGCGTTTCGCCGAAGACCCCTGGTTCCGGCAGCTCTACCGAAAGTCACACGCCTATCACGGCATCCACCCTCACTATGCGTGGATATGGGGAGCGCATGCGATGGAGCACGCAGGCGACGTCATCTTCGTCGGCGCCGATCGCGACGTGGTCCACCGGCTTGGTTTCAAGTGCGCGACCACGCTCGAGGATGCGTTTGAGATGGCCGAGCAGACCGTCGGTCGTTATCCCAGCGTGACCCATCTCCGCATGCCGCCGATCATGCTGGCGGAGGTCGAGGCCTGAGGTCGTGCCTCGAGCGCTCGCCGGTGTCGCGTTGGTGCTGATGTTGGCCGGATGCCAGGGACCGCAGAGCGTGGCCCAGAAGAAACCGGCTACGGCGCAGAGCGTGACCCTGCAGGCGAAGGACGTGCCGAGCATGCAGCGATGCGATGCGAGCGGCGACCTGGACACGGTCCTGCAGCGCGAGAAGTCGAGCGATCCAAAGTCGTACGACATCAATTACTACCAATGGGGTCTTTGGAAGCGTGAAGGAGCGACCGAGGGCTACCTCGCGGTTTACGGCGCCAGCACGCCCGACTGTGCCGCGTTGTCCAGCCGGAGCTCTGGAGCCCCCACCGGAGGTCTCGTCCTGGGGCTCGTCATCAAGTTCAAGAACGCCGCCACAGCGGCGCGCATTTACGCCGCGGATGCGGAGTTTCTCGGGTTTGGCCCCACCGATCTTTCCTTCATCAGGTCGACCGGAGGGATGGTCACCACGGGCCCCGACACCGGGCTCGGCGCGCAGTCGGCGGTCGGAAGCGCCACTGTGCCCGGCGCCTCGTACTACTTCGCCTTCTGGCAGAACAAGAGCTTTGCGTCCGACTTCCTTGCTTACAACGTCGCGTCGACTGACGCGGCCAAGGCCGTCCAGGACATGAATGGGAGGATCAACTAGGTGGTGATTCGAATCCTCGTCGTCGCCTGCGCAGCCATCTTGACCGCGTGCGGTGGTGGCTCCGGGCCGAGCCTCCCCGTTGTGCAAGGCCCGCCATCTGCGCAAAACGTCGCCCAGAACTCATCTGACTTCCCCGGCCTGTCGAAGTGCCCCGAGAGCGGTTCGTACGACAACTACCTGAAGCAGGAGCAGACCAAGGCCCCAGACCAGTACCAGAGCGACAAGACAACGTGGGACGACTTGAAGGCGTCCGGCGCAAACGACAGCTACGTCGCGGTCTACGCCGCCAATGCGTCTGATTGCAGCCAGTTTGCGGCCGGCACGCCATCCGGGAAAGTGGTGTACGTGTATGCGATCCGGTTCAAGGATTCGACATCCGCCGCCGCGAGCTACAAGGCGTCCGCAAAGGATTTCCATCTGGACAGCTCTCAGGTCACTCAGCTGCAGGCTGCCGGCGCCACGGTGGCACAGGGGACCGCAACCGGCCTGGGCGACAACTCGATCGTCATTTCGCTCGACATCGCGGGCGTCGGGGTCTACGTCGCCCTCTGGCAGAACAAGGAGTTCGAGGTCGCGATGGTTGCCTTCAACGAGGCGACTGACGGCCCCACCGCGGCGACCAAGATCAACGGCAGGATTCACTAGAGAATTGGCCTGGTACTCAGAAGGACTGCTGACGAGGTTCATCGATGTGGCGGAAGGCGTCGCCCGAGATGTGGAGCGCGTCCGCCGCGGTTGGCATTGGGACACACCGCGCCCGCGCACCTGGCCGGAGCAGGGCGCGGTCGTGCCGGCGGCGCCGACCGACCTGGGATGGGCGCGTGTCGAGCCCGTGAGGTCGATCCGTTACTTGATCCAGCGCGTCCTCCTGCTGCCGTTCACCGAGGCGATGGTGCATCCGAAGATTGAAGGGCGAGAGTGGGTGCGCGAGCTCGAGCGGCCTGTGATCTTCGCCGCGAACCACTCGAGTCACGCCGACACGTCGCTCATCCTGCACTCGCTGACCGACACGGCGCGAGACCGTACCGTCGTCGCCGCGGCCGCGGATTACTGGTTCAAGCACCCCATCCTCGGCAACATCGTCAGCCTGTTCCTCAACACTTTTCCGTTTTCGCGCACGGGGGGTGCTCAGGCTCAGCTGCATTCCTCGAGCCAGCTCCTCAAGTCGGGTTGGAACCTGGTGCTGTTTCCCGAGGGCAGCCGCTCACCGGACGGCCGCATCCAGGAGTTCAAGCCGGGCGTGGGCCATCTCGCCAAGGAGACCGGAACGCCGGTGGTCCCGATGCACATCCGTGGCGCCTACGAGGTCATGCCACGCGGACAGAAGCTGCCGCTGCCGGGACCCGTGCGCGTGCGCATCGGCAAGCCGATGACAGTGCAGGCTGCTGAAGGCTCGCGCGAATTCACCGCCAGGGTGGAGAAGGCGGTGCGGAATTTGGCGGCGGAGACAAGGCAGCCGGATATCCAGGGCACTTGGGTTGAGCGCTGGAAGGCGTCGGAGCCTCGCGAGCTCCGTTACGAAAGCGACAATTAAGCGCCGTTGACTTACTCGATCGTAGCCCGAGACAAGGAGACAGGCCAGCTCGGCGTCGCCGTGCAGTCCCACTATTTCCAGGTCGGCCCGGTGGTGCCGTGGGCACTGGCGGGTGTGGGCGCGGTCGCCACCCAGTCGATGGTCAACATCAGCTTCGGTCCGCTCGGGGTTGAGTACATGCGACTCGGCTACACCGCAGAGCAGGCGTTGAAGGCTCTGCTCGCGGGCGATTCTCAACCCGAATCTCGGCAGGTTGCGCTCGTCGACGCATCGGGCGGGGTCGCGGTGCACACGGGCCCCAGGTGCATCCCTGCCGCGGGGCACCGCGCCGGCGAGGGCTTCAGCTGCCAGGCCAACCTGATGGAGAAGGACACGGTCTGGGACGCGATGCACGATGCGTACACATCCACCGACGCGCCGCTCGCCGAACGCATGATGGCCGCGCTCGATGCCGCGGAGGCGGAAGGGGGCGACATAAGGGGCAGACAGTCGGCGGCGATGCTGGTGGTCACCGGGGAACCGACAGGGCGCTCGTGGGAAGACCGCATCATCGATCTGCGCGTCGAGGATGCGCCCGACCCTCTCGCCGAGCTGCGCCGCCTCTTGCGGGTGAAACGCGCCTACATGACCCTGTCGGACGCGGACAAGCTCGAAGAGGCCAAGGATCTGGCCGGCGCCAACGCGATGCGGCTGGAGGCGACCAAGCTGGCGCCGGAGATGGTCGAGGTGCAGTTCTGGACCGGGCTCTCGCTGGCCGAAGCCGGCGAGCTCGATGAGGGCTGCCGGTTGATGGCGCGTGCCGTCGCGAAAGACCGGCGGTGGATCGAAACCCTCAATCGCCTGGCCGCGGTCGACAGACTGCCGCACGACCTTGTGGCGAGGATCGAGGCGCAGCTAACGGCGAGCTCCGGGCGCCTCTAGACTTCACGAGTCTTGGGCAAGAACAAAGGACGGCGAGCTCCGCGGCGTCCGGAAAAGGCGCGCAAACCGGACCGTGACGACGGCGACCAGAAAGAACCTGCGGTCGTCATGGACGCGGTCGTCTCGCAGGCCTTGCCGAACGCGATGTTCGAGGTCGAGGTGGAGGGCGGCCACAAGCTGATCGCGTATGCGGCAGGCCGCATGCGGCGCTACTTCATCCGCATCACGCCCGGGGACCGCATCCGGGTCGAGCTCTCGCCCTACGACCTGACGCGCGGCCGGATCGTCTACCGCTACCGAGATTGAGCCCACGGGGCCTGCTCGAGTCGGTCGAGGCAGCCCGCATATTCGACCTCGAGCAGCTCCGCTACCAGGGTGCGCCGACCCATCCCGCTCATGCGCCCGGCTTCAACTATTTCCTCCACCGGCATCGCGCGCGCGGCGCCCCTGAAGCTCGCACCGGCGCGTCCGGCATCGTCGTCATGCCCGAACACTCGGGAACCCACATCGACGCTCTCGCGCACCAGGCCAAGAACCTCACCCTCCACGGCGGTGTGCACGTCGACGAAGGCGTGCAGACGTCGGTTGGCTTCAGGCAGCTGGGAATCGAGACGATGGCGCCGCTGGTCGGCAGGGGAGTCCTGCTCGACGTAGCCGGCGAGCGCCGCCTCGACCCCGACTATGCGATCACCGCGGCGGACCTCGAGCGCGCCGCCAAGCACGCCCAGGTCGAGGTTCGCCAGGACGACGTGGTGCTGGTGCGGACCGGCTTTGGGTCGCTGTGGTCGAACCCCGACGAGTACCTGCGCGCCGCCGGGGTAAGCGCAGCTGGATCCCGGTGGCTGGTGGAGCGCAAGGTGAAGGCCGCCGGGGCCGACAACATGGCATTCGACCTGATGGGCCCAGCCGATCCGGAGCTCAACGTGACCCTGCCCGGGCACATCCTGCTGCTGGTCAGGGCAGGCATCCCGATCATCGAGAACCTGAACCTCGAGGAGCTGGCGGCCGCCAGGATCTACGAGTTCGTGTTCGTCTGCCTGCCGCTCAAGATGCGGGGCGCGACCGGCTCACCGGTCCGCCCGATCGCTATCGCCTGACCCCTAGCGTCGCCCTACTGTCTGGAAGCAGTCGAGACAGTAGACCGGGCGGGCGCCCGTCGGCACGAAGGGCACCTGCGTCGTCTTCCCGCAGTTGGAGCAGATCACCTCGTGCATCACCCTGGCCCGGCCGTTGCCGTCCGCCTGGCGCCGCGCCGCCCGGCATTCAGGGCACCGCCGCGGCTCGTTCTGCAGGCCACGGGA